>JAFGTT010000024.1 GCA_016933955.1 Candidatus Zixiibacteriota bacterium | reverse complement strand
TGGACACTCACAAAATAACAATTATCCCTCTCATGTCAAGAACTTTCTTGATCATAAACTAAAATACGACTGTATGTAGTAATGAAAAGGGGAGATGGAAGCATAGTAAATTCATAAGTTCCGGCTGTTAAAAAATATTGCGTTTTGGGTAAAAAACCAGTTCTCAATATGATTTTTCGGGGAACGGGGAAGCATAGAAAAGAATCTGGGTGGGCAAATATGGATACTACAAAACAGCCGCAAGGATAAGATGACAAATATAAAAACAGCCGTGGCCGGGCCCATAGAGATTGTGAATAATATCACATTCATGTGTTGAAACAGGATTCCCGGTGATATGGCTGGCAAGTAGACTTTGTGATTATATTCACAATTGAAAACAGATGGATGATAATTTCAACGATGTTTGATCCGGAAAATGTAAGCCATATTCTCTGTTGCCGAGCAAGCCAGAATGGTCCCGAAGCGCGGTAAAAATTATGATAAAGAATTTGACAAAAGGGACGGGTCGAGGTATACTTACACGCTTATAGAAAAAATTATACTTGCAGAGGAGGATATCCCGGTGAAGGTTTTTGATACCGACCATGTTAGAAATATTTCTCTTATTGGCCAGCGGGGATGTGGAAAAACCAGTTTAGCTGACGCTATCGCTTACTCATCCGGCATTACCAATCGGCTTGGAAAAGTTGATGATGGCACATCGCTGTCAGATTATACCGAAGAAGAAATCAATCGGAAAAGCTCAATCGGCCTTTCAATATTGGCCTGTCCGTGGAAGGATGTCAAAATCAATGTCCTGGATCTGCCGGGTCATGCCGATTTCATCGGCGAATTGATTGCCGGGCTTAATATTTCGGATGTCGCGATTATGGTTATCAATGCCACTGCCGGAATTGAGGTTGGCACGGAAATTCAATATCGATATGTCAAGAAATTCAATCTGCCAAGGCTCTTTTTTATCAATAAAATCGAAAAAGAACATGTCAAAGCGGCTGATCTGGTTAATCAGTTACAGGAACGCTATGGTCTTAAGGCCATCCCGGTTCAATTACCAATTGGTGAAGGTTTGACATATAAAGGCGTGGTTGATCTGGTCAAAATGAAGGGGATTACCTTCGACGACAAGGGCAGGGAAATCGTGGGTGATATTCCCGGCGACCTGAAAGACGCCGCTGAAAAAGGCCGTCAGAAACTGATGGAATCGGTGGCTGAATCGGATGATGCCCTGCTGGAGAAGTTTTTCGACCAGGGCGAATTGTCCGCCGCCGAGATAGTTGACGGGATGAAAAAGGCCATAGTCAAACAAACGATTTACCCGATTTTATTTGGTTCCGCGGATTCTAATTCCGGTGTCCAGACCATGATGGATTTTGTTGCGGAGTATCTTCCTTCTTCGAATATGCTGCCGCCATTAAACATGCTGAAAGGTGCCAAGGAGGAAATCGAAAGCGTTAGTGTTGCGTCATCGGGCGATCCAATAGCCTTTGTATTTAAAACCGTGGCCGAGGCTCATGTGGGTGAAATAGCTTTATTTAAGGTGATATCGGGCAAGGTTTCGCAGGGAATGGATATTTATAATCATACGCAGAGCGCCTCCGAAAGAATCGGTCAGATTTTATCGATTACGGGTAAGGAGCGAAAGGATATTGAGACCGTTAATGCCGGTGATATCGGGGCTCTGGTGAAATTAAAATCCACCCGGAGTGGTGATACCCTGGGCAAGAAAGACCGCAGTCTGGTTATGCCGCCGGTGGAATTCCCGGTACCGGTCATGGATATTGGCATTAAGCCGAAGGCCAAAGGAGATGAGGAGAAACTATCGACCGGACTGCAGAAAATAAGGGATGAGGACCCGACTTTCAAGATTGAAATTGACCCGGCTTTGAAACAAACTGTTTTGCTGACTCAGGGCTCGACTCATGCGGAAATATTGCTGAGCAAGTTGCAGAAAAGATATGGTGTTGAGGTGGAGACATTCAAACCCCGAATTGCCTATCGCGAAACCATCAAGGGGAAAATCGAAATCCAGCACCGATACAAAAAACAAAGCGGTGGCCGGGGGCAATATGGCGATGTGCATCTGCGTCTGGAGCCCAATGAGCGCGGCTCAGGTTTTGTGTTTCTGGACGAGATCAAAGGCGGAGTTATTCCCAGCAAATATGTCCCCTCGGTGGAAAAAGGCATCATCGAGGCCATGCAGGAAGGCGGTCTGACCGGATCGCCGGTGGTTGATGTCAAGGTGGCTGTTTTTTATGGCTCCTATCACGCCGTTGACTCATCGGATATGGCTTTCAAGATCGCGTCTTCAATGGCCTTCAAGGAAGGCTTTTTGAAATGCACCCCGATCTTGCTGGAGCCCATAGACAAAGTCGAAATTCTGGTTCCCGAGGATTTTACCGGTGATGTTATGGGAGATTTATCATCACGCCGGGGCAAGATTGCCGGTATGGATCCGGAGGGTCGTTATACCAAAATACGAGCCACCGTACCGCAGGCGGAGCTTTATAACTACTCGGTTGATCTCAGGTCCATGACTTCCGGGCAGGGGTTTTATCTAAGGGATTTTTCTCATTATGATGAGGTCCCGCGGGAGGTGACCGAAAAGGTTATTGACGAGATTAAGAAAAGTAAAGAATAATAGTCTATTGGATTGTTTTCCCAAAAGCCCGTTATCAGACGGGCTTTTATTTTGACCGCAAAATCCACCTGATTGCAAGATTACTCCTCAGAATTTAAATATTGGCTTGAATAAATAAAAAGTCTATTTATTCTTTAATCGGAATTCCGGGGATAGAAACATGACAGACAATCAGGATTATAATACCAGGACAGAAATTATTGCCGGCCTGACCACTTTTTTGACCATGGCCTATATAATGTTTGTCAATCCGGATATTCTCTCCGTAACCGGGATGGATAAAAACTCGCTAATTGCGGTAACCTGTTTGATAACCGCCATCGCCACTATAATGACCGGATTGGTGGCGAACAGCCCGATTGCAATGGCTCCGGGAATGGGTCTTAATGCCTTTTTTGCATACTCAATTGTCCTCGGTGAAAAAGTCCACTGGCAAACGGCCCTGGGAATTGTTTTCCTTTCGGGATTATTTTTTTTCATTCTGACCCTGATCGGTATCAGAAAAAGGCTGGTTGAAGCAATCCCGCGTTCTCTTATTTATGCCATATCAGTCGGAATCGGGCTTTTTATCACCTTCATCGGTCTTACAAATATGGGATTAATTGTCGACAATAAGGCCACCCTGGTATCCGCCGGGGATCTTACCCCGACAGTATTAATCGGTCTGGCGGGTCTGCTGGTAATGGTTATTCTCGAAAGTATGAAAATAAAGGGATCTTTGATTCTGGGAATGATGCTCAGCACGACTCTGGGATTGGCTTTCGGCTATGTTGATTTCCCGGAGGAATGGATTTCCTTCAATATTGATATCACTCCGGTTGCATTTCAACTGGATATTATTGGGGCGCTAAAAGGCAGCCTGATGGGGACTATTTTTGCCCTGATGTTTATGGATATGTTTGACAGTATCGGTACCATTGTGGCCTGCAGCTACAAAGCGGGTTTGGTCGATGATGACGGAAATATCCGGAGAATCGATCGACTATTGGGAATTGACGCGGTGGCGACCATGATGGGAGCTCTTCTGGGGACATCAACCACAACTGCCTATATTGAATCGGGGGCCGGAATCGAGCAGGGGGGAAAGACCGGACTGACAGCTGTAGTGACTGGATTGATGTTTCTGACCGGCCTGTTTTTTATCCCGGTTATTGGCATGGTGCCGTCATTTGCCACCGGCCCGGCCCTGGTATTGGTCGGATTATTTATGATGAAAGAGGTGACAAAAATCGATTTCACGGGAATGGATGAAGCTTTCCCGGCCTTTATTATTATTGTTATGATTGCACTAAGCTACAGCATCAGTACCGGACTGGCATTTGGATTTATTTCTTTTACCGTTCTAAAAATATTTTCGCTGAAATTTGAAGATATCCGGCCAATCATGTGGGGTATTGCCGTTTTGTCCATTATATTTTTAATTGTATAGGATATTCGGGCAATATTTTTATCTCTCGATTGTGCCACCTGTCGATAAAGCCAACGACGGATATGTATGTATCGGTAGTCAATTTAGGGCATGTTTAGCCTTTCATATTGTAAAAAGAATTATACAAATCTGTTGACAAAACGTCATATTATTGCTTAATTCACAAACTGATTTGGCTATGCGAATTAGGAATACCAGTTCCGGCCGAAATTGGTATGGTGGTGAAGTAAAGTAATTTATTTGATAAACGATGAGGGACATTTAATGAATAGTTCAAAAAAGCTCATCATTTTGACTGTGATTATATTGCTGTCAATAGCCATTTTGGGGCATGCTGAAGACGAGGAAAAATGGCGGAATTTTGAAGTTGCCATGGATGCCGGTTTGACTTTGCCGATGGGGGAGCTTTCCGATTGGAATGATTCCCTGGGTGCCAAGGTTGGTTATAATATTGGCACTTTCGGCGGCTATTACGTGACGAATTCCATGTGTGTCGGCATCTATTTTGACTATAGCCGGATGAAAATGGAAGAACCGCCATCGGAGGGAACCTGGGATCGCAAATTCCAGATGTATAATTTCGGAGCCTATGTAAAATATGCCATTGTCGGCGAGTCCAACTTTGAACCCTATGTCAAATTGACCTGCGGTGCCGTCTGGACCAAATTCCCGACCTGGGTGACCGAAGATCTCAATCGTCTGAGAGAGCAATCTTATGATCCTGCTCTCAGTCTCGGAGGATATCTGGGATTGATGTATTACACTTCCGATTATGGAGCGATTTTCCTCGAGGCCGGCTATCGTAATGATTTTACTGATGGAACCGAGGCGGACTATCGCGGATTTATCAGTACGATTAATGAAAATCTGAATTATGTCGAAATAAGAGGCGGTGTAACGGCCTTCTTTGGCTCGGAATAACGAAATCATTTTTGATAAAACTGAAAAAGACCCCTTGGATTTTGAAGGGGTTTTTTGTTGTCAATTTGCCGGACTTCTGATATTTTGCTTTCTATGGATAGGGTAAAACTATTGCTGGTCGATGATGAAATCGGGCAAAGACAGATGCTGGCCGGGTATCTGGAAAAAAAAGGCTACAAAATAAGCCAGGCGGCTTCGGGGGAAGAGGCTCTTGAGGCCTATAAATCCTTTTTTTCACCGGTTGCGGTGGTGGATATGAAAATGCCCGGTATGGATGGAATCGAATTGATTGAACGTCTCAGGGAGATAAATCCTTTTATCCAGATTATCGTATTGACGGCCTTTGGTTCGGTTGAGACGGCTGTTGAAGCCATGAAAAAAGGAGCTTTTCATTATCAGACCAAGCCGGTTGAACTCGAAGAATTATTGCTGAATTTAAATAAGGCGGCCGAGCAGCATCGGCTGGTGGTCGAACATAAATTGCTGAATGACACCGTTCGGGAGCGATTCGGATCGGGGGAATTAATCGGCAAATCAAAAGCCATGAAAGATGTGCTGGATTTGATAAATTTGGCCGCTCCGGGTGATTCCACAGTTCTTATTACGGGTCCGTCGGGGACCGGAAAAGAACTGGCGGCGCACGCGATTCATTCACTCTCGCCCCGGAAGGAAAATCGCTTTGTGGCCGTGAATTGCGCCGCCATCCCGGAAAATCTTCTTGAATCCGAGCTTTTTGGATTCGAAAAAGGCGCTTTTACCGGGGCTGACAGGCGTAAACCCGGGAAGTTTGAATTGGCCGATGGCGGGACGGTGTTTCTCGATGAGATCGGGGATATGCCCCTGACAATGCAGGCCAAGCTACTCCGTGTTCTTGAAGATCGAAAGGTGGAGAGACTGGGCAGTGAAACCAGCCTGTCGCTGGATGTTCGGCTGATAGCGGCAACCAACAAGGAACTTGACCAGTTGATGGATCAGGGCAAATTTCGCGATGATCTTTATTTTCGCCTAAGTGTGGTTATTATTAAAATGCCGCCTTTGATCGAACGCCCGGGCGATATTTTTCTGCTGGCTGAAAAATTCCTGGGAGACTTCTCGCGCAAACTGGGCAAGGATATTAAAGGATTCAGCCCCGAAGCCGCTTCAGCCCTGGTTTCCTATAACTGGCCGGGGAATGTTCGGGAATTACAAAATGTAATTGAGAGGGCGGTGGTTTTATCCCGGCATGAGGTGATAAGCACGAATGAATTGCCGGGTCTAAGGATTGATTCGCCGCAATCCACCGGCCAATTTGAAAAAATAGCCGATATCGAAAAGGATCATATCAGAAAAATATTGGATCGTATGGATTGGAATATCGGCAAAACGGCTGATGTCCTTGGAATTCACAGAAATACCCTCCGTACAAAAATCAAAGAGTATAATCTCTCTCAATTTGATCAAAAGGGTGCATGAAATTTCGGGAATGACCATTTTTTGTGCCCGGTCGATTTACGGCTCAATCATATAACAGCGCCAACATGTTGTGTAGCAATAGAATAAGCTAATTGGCATGATCTTTGATTATTGTTTTAGCAGGTGAAAAAGGAGATTCAATATGAAAAGACTGCTAACTTCCATAATAATACTCTCAGCCGTGATATTAACGGGCTGTGATGACGAGACTGTTCGTTACATCGATAATACCCCGGCGGTTCCCCAGGGCGTTTATTCGATAACGGGCGATAATGCCGTTTATATCTACTGGTTGCCGGTCCAGGATGATGATCTGGATTATTATCGGGTCTGGTGGAGTCCCGACGATGACGTCTATGAACTAATGGCAACCACCGATGATGAATATTATATCGATACCGATGTGGAAAACGGAACAACCTATTATTATGCCGTATCCGCTGTCGATCGGGCAGGTCAGGAATCGGCCTTATCCTATGAAACCGTATTTGACACCCCCCGGCCGGAAGGGACCAATCTTTTTATGGCTGATTTTCATCAAATGCCGGAAGATGCCGGTTACGATTTTTCGGAGGAGACAACTCTGGATTACAATGATGACAATGCCGATGTTTATCTCGAATACGATGACAATCTTGAGACCTTTTTCTTATATGTAACCGATGTCACGACAGATATTCAGGATGTCGGGTATACCTATGATTTCGATGAAATCGGTTATGCCCCTGATGGCGGCTGGTCGGCCGTGGGCTGGACAGAAGTCATTGAAGGGCATACCTACATTATCTGGACCAGGGATAACCATTTTGCCAAGTTGCGGGCATACAATTTTGTCGGTGCGGCCGGAGTTCAATTCCAGTGGGCCTACCAGACGGCCGAGGGTAATCCAGAACTGGCCCGCCCGCAACACGATGATAATTATCTGAAAAGGACCATTAATGGCACTATTATAAAATAATGGGCATGATCTATTAATTTTAAATAAAGCAGGTGATTAAAATGAAAAGTATGATAACGAAAATGGCAACTCTGACCCTGGCGCTTGCTCTGGCAGTTCCGGCGGTCGGGGGCGAGATAATTCCCTATGAACGGGAGGTCGATTACGCCAGTTATATCAAGTATGACCGATTCCTTAATGCCGAGGTGTGGACCGACGATGACGAATATTACCAGGGCGATAATATTACGATTTCTTTCCGCACCAACGAAGATTGCTATGTTGCCGTTTATAATATTGATACCCGAGGCCGGGTAAATCTTCTTTACCCGACCGAAAGATGGCACGAACTATATGTTGAGAAGGAGCGTATCTATACTATTCCAAGCCATTATGATGATTATGATCTGACGGTTCAGGGACCGGATGGCATGGAATTCATTCAGATTGTGGCCTCGCGTGACCCGATTATAATTCCCGATTGGTATAATGGATCGGACCTGGTTTGCGATGATGACCCTTATGATTTTATGGATTATATCAACGCCACTTACTTCAGTTGTGACCATAACTGCCGGCGGGCCTTTGATGTAACGTCATTTGTGGTCAAGGAGTGGCATGATTACTATTTCCGACCGGTTCATATCTATGAACATAATTACCATTATGACTACTGGAACCGTCCCTTCTGGGATTGGGGATTCTATGGCGCCATGTATATCGATTACCCCTTCGGAGCCACTATTTATATCGATGGTGTTTACTGGGGAGTGGCACCTCTATTCATTCCCAGAATCTATTATGGGTGGCACTATGTCACAATCTATGACCATTATGGTTATTGCTGGGAAGACCGGGTCGATGTCACCCGTAGGAAATCGATAGTCCTGGACGAAACTTTAATTAAGACCACTTCGACCGTGAAGTCGCGATTTAAAGAGGTTCAGAAACAGGGGTATCTCAATCCGGCGAAAAATGGTTATCCTGATTATGAAAAACAGGTGACGATGAAGAAAACCCAGCAACCGATCGTGAGCCAGTCCGTCCCCGGCAGCCGCTATAAAATTGCCGAAGAGAAAACGGTCAGGTCGAAATATGACGGCTATTCTACCTCGGCCAAAGTTTCATCGGATAAAACCGGTTCGAGTTATCGCGGAAGCGGTAAATCCAAAAGTGGCAATGATGCCGATAGGAATACCCGATCAACCGATTACAAAACGAGATCGGGAAGCAAATCAGGATCAGACTATATCGATAATAAAACCACCCGCAGTAAATCCTCCGGCAGTTCCTCGAAATCAGGTGAATCCTCCAATTCCAGGCAGTCGGATAAGGTGAATAAATCCGGCGATTCCAAGCCGTCATCATCATCCACCCGGAGTAAATCTTCAGGCGGTTCGAGTGGTTCATCGAAATCATCCGACAGTCCCGATTATAGGAGTAAGTCGACCTCATCATCAGGGTCGACTTCCTCGGCCGGTTCCATGAAAACCCAGTCCTCCGGTTCAAGAGGAGGAGCATACAAGAAAGGGAAATAAGGACAAGTTTTAAGTTGACCCGGTCGATATATTATTTAAATTATTTGACAGGAATAGCAGTATGAAGAAAATATTGATAAATGTTTTGATCCTTTCTCTGGTGTTCAGCGGAATTGCTTTTGGTGTGGATAAGACCAGTTCCAAAAAGGTCAAAAAGAATCCCGATCCGAAAGTGATGGTCGAAAACAAGGATGACAGCCAGTCGACCAATCAGCCATCGAACCGGGTCATAAACCAACAATCCCTTCAGGAAAATCCAAGAGACTATAACGATTTCGTTGACAAGAATAACAATGGAATCGATGACCGGGTGGAAAGTAAGCGCAAAACGGTACCTGCGACCGATAAAACGCCTCCTGATGATAAAGTCCCGGATGATAATACAACGCGGGATTCCACCAAACAATCACAGCCATGAACCGGTTTTCGGTTTAAATCAAAATTTTCGTTATCAGTCTAACCGGATTATTACGTAAATTATTCCTTGACTAAAGAGTAAAATTATGTACAATGTTTAGCACTCTTACGAGGAGATTGCCAAACTTTTGAATTAAGTTATTGTATAATAAAAAGTAAGATGGCCTTTGAAAACCTGACAGATAGAGAAAAACAGGTTCTCCAGAACCTGATTGACCACTATATTAAAACCGCCGATCCGGTTGGATCGCGGATTATTGCCAATAAGTACCGTATGGGTTTATCCCCGGCCACTATTCGCAATACCATGCAGGATCTGGAGGAGATGGGATTGATTCACCAGCCGCATACCTCAGCTGGGCGGATTCCGACCGACAGTGGGTATCGGGTTTTTGTGGATATGCTTCTCAAGCAGGAACCGCTGACTTCAGAAGAAGAAATCAAGATTGCCAATATTATTAAGAAAGGCAACAAGGGTATTGATGCTGTTCTTGCTCAAGCCAGCAAGGTTCTGGGGGAGATAACCAGCCAGCTTGGAATCGGGTTGGCCCCGACTTTCGAAGAAGGGAAACTTGATCGGATCGATATTATCCCGGTGGCCGACGGTAAGATTTTGATTGTTCTGACCATAGAATCCGGTCTGGCCAGATCGATTCTGATGGAGGTCGAATCGGATATCAATTCTGCCGACCTGATTCAGATGCAAAATATCTTAAATGAAAGGCTGGCCGGATTGTCTCTGGGCCATATCCGGAAGACAATCAATGAACACCTGTCCGATACGGCCTGCTCGCCGAGACTGATCAAACTTTTTATCGACCCGGAGATAGACATCTGGACAAATGAATCGGGCCAGGGAATTTTTATCACCGGAACCAACAATTTGATATCCCAGCCGGAGTTCGCCGATCGGGATAAACTCACGGAGTTTGTCAGTTTCCTTGAGGAAAAGCAAGCCCTCAAGGAGTTGCTGGAATCAAAGGTGTTCGGTGAAGGTATTGTTATCACTATCGGGAGTGAAAATTCGCTGGATCAGGTCCAGAATTGCTCAGTAGTTACCTCATCATACCAGGCCGGTAAATTATCCGGGATTATTGGAATTATCGGTCCGACTCGTATGCCATATTCACGGCTGATTTCAATTGTGGAGATGACCGCTAAATCATTGACCAAATCATTGTCCGAATCGTGAGGGATAAATGGGAAATAAATCCGATAAAGGGAATAAAATCGAAGTGGAGATCAGGGATAAAAAGGAATCTCAAACTGCGCCGGATACGGATGATCAGAAAAATCCTGCCGTAGATTCAGAAAATTCAAAGCTCGAATCCCCGGTTTCTGATGAGAATATCCGGGGAAATAAAACCGGGGCCGTTGTCGAACAGGATACCGAAAAGCTCAAAGCCGAATATGAACTGAAAATCAATGCACTCGAGGATCGGTATTTGCGGCTGGCGGCTGAATTCGATAATTATAAGAAACGAATGGCCCGACAATATGCCGAGCTCACGAAACAGGCCAATGAAAACTTGATTTCGGAATTACTCGAAGTCATTGACAATTTTGAGCGGGCGCTGAAGGCGGCTTCGGAATCGGCCGATTTTAAGGCCCTGTTGGCCGGGACAGAAATGATTTATACCAGTCTTTATGGTATTATGGAAAAAGCCGGATTGACGCCTATCGACGCTGTCGGGCAGCCCTTTAATCCGGATCTACACGAGGCCATGCTTCAGATCGATTCCGATGAATATCCTGAGGGTGTCGTGGCCCAGGAAATCGCCCGGGGATACAGACTCAATGGGCGGGTAATCCGCTATTCGCGGGTAGTGGTAAGCCGTGGAACCGGGGATAAGACAAATAATAGCGATTCTGATTCTAATTGAGATATAGAATAACAAATAATGATAATTTGAGTGTGGAATAAAGGAGATAAAAAATGGGCAAGGTTATTGGTATCGATCTGGGGACAACCAATTCGTGTGTGGCTGTTCTTGAGGGAAATGATCCGGTGGTTATACCCAACCAGGAAGGCGGGCGGACGACTCCTTCAATTGTGGCCTTTACCAAAAGCGGTGAACGACTGGTCGGTTCGGCCGCCAAAAGACAGGCCGTAACCAACCCGGAATCAACCGTATTTTCCATCAAACGGTTTATGGGACGCCGCCATCATGAAGTCGGCAGCGAGGAAAAGATCGTTCCCTATAAGGTTGCAGCGGATGAAAAGGGTGAAGTAGTGGTTATTATAGGCGACCAGCGTTATGCCCCGCCGCAGATTTCGGCCATGATTCTCCAGTCTTTGAAAAAGAGCGCCGAGGACTATCTCGGGACCGAAGTCAAACAGGCAGTCATTACGGTCCCGGCATATTTCAATGATTCGCAGCGCCAGGCCACCAAGGATGCTGGCCGGATTGCCGGACTGGAGGTGTTGCGGATAATAAACGAACCAACCGCGGCATCGCTGGCCTATGGCCTTCAAAAGAAGAAGAACGAGAAAATAGCCGTTTATGATCTCGGAGGCGGGACTTTCGATATTTCCATTCTGGAGCTGGGTGACGGGGTTTTTGAAGTCCGTTCCACCAACGGTGACGGGCATCTGGGGGGGGATGATTTCGATCAACGGATTATTGACTGGATGGCTGATGAGTTCAAAAAGAGCAATGGGATTGATCTGCGCCAGGATCGAATGGCTTTGCAACGACTGAAAGAGGCCGCCGAAAAAGCGAAATGCGAGCTTTCCGGAACCATGCAGACCAATATCAATTTACCCTTCATCACGGCCGACCAGAACGGACCCAAACATCTTGACTTGACCCTCAGCCGGGCCAAACTGGAACAACTGACCGATGATCTTCTTCAGCGAACCATCGGCCCCTGCCGCAAGGCCTTGGAAGACGCCAAATTATCGGCCTCGGAAATCGACGAAGTTATTCTGGTTGGTGGCCAGACTCGAATGCCCAAGGTTCATGATATCGTAAAAGAATTGTTTGGAAAAGAGCCGCATAAAGGAGTCAATCCTGATGAGGTGGTGGCGGTCGGGGCCGCTATTCAGGCCGGAGTTCTTTCCGGGGATATGAAGGATGTGGTTTTGCTTGATGTGACGCCGCTCTCGCTGGGGATTGAAACCCTGGGCGGAGTCATGACCAAATTGATTGACCGCAATACGACTATTCCAACCCGTAAGAGTCAGATTTTCTCCACGGCCTCGGATAATCAACCGGCGGTCAGTATTCATGTTCTTCAGGGAGAGCGGCAACTGGCTGTCGATAACCGGACTCTGGGCCGTTTTGATCTGGTGGGGATTCCGCCGGCTCCCCGGGGAATACCTCAAATCGAGGTGTCGTTTGATATTGATGCCAACGGTATCGTTCATGTTTCAGCTAAAGATCTGGGGACAGGTAAAGAGCAGTCCATCAGGATACAGTCATCCTCGGGGCTGTCGGAGCAGGAGATTGATAAAATGGTCAAAGATGCCGAACTGCATGCCGAGGATGATAAGACCAAGGAAGCAATCATCAAAGCCCGCAATGAGGCCGATCAATTGATATACACTACCGAAAAGTCATTGAAAGATTACGGAGATAAAATCAGCGAACAAGAAAAGAAAACGATTAACGAGAAAATTGAAAAACTCAAAGGTCTCCTGACCTCCGATTCCGCTGAGAATATCAATCAGGCCAAAGAGGAATTGATGCAGGCGTCGCACAAACTGGCCGAGGAGATATACAAACAAACCGCCTCACAGCCCGGTGGCCCCGGCCCGGAACAGGGTGGCCCTCAACCGGAATCGGAACCAACCCAGGCCGATTCTGAGGGGAGTGGAAAGGATGACGGGGCGGTCGATGCCGATTTTGAGGTTGTGGATGAGAAGGACGACAAGTAATTTTATAATAAGCGATTACAGCAATATGATAAAGTAATACATTAATGGCAAGACGCGACTATTATGAAATTCTGGGTGTTGGCCGCGGGGCCTCGGAAGATGAAATAAAATCAGCCTATCGTAAACTGGCTTTAAAATATCATCCTGATCGAAATCCCGGCGACAGCACGGCCGAGGAGAAATTCAAGGAGGCCACCGAAGCCTACGAGGTTCTCAAGGATGGCCGGAAACGCCAGACCTATGATCAATTCGGCCATGCCGGTCTGTCCGGTGCGGGCGGCTTCGGTGGTGGTGGGTTCGATTTTGGCGGGTTCGCCCTGAGCGATGCCTTGCGGGCATTCATGCGTGATTTCGGGGGATTCGGGTTCGGTTTTGATGAGTTTTTCGGCGGCGGGCGGCGACAACGCGAGGCCTATAATCGCGGTGAAGATTTACGCGCCCGGATTGCTCTTACTCTGGAAGAAATTGCCACTGGCGTGGAAAAGAAGCTGAAAGTCAAACGATATGAGGAATGTACCGATTGCGGAGGCAGCGGAGTAGCCGCCGGGGCCTCGAAACAGACCTGTCCCGATTGCCGCGGGGCGGGGCAGATTCGTACTATATCCAAGACTTTTCTGGGAACAATTCAACAGGTCAGGACCTGTCCGCGATGCCGGGGGGCAGGAGAAATTATCACCAATCCCTGTCAGGCCTGTCGGGGAGAAGGACGGGTTCAGACAGTCTCCAGTATCAGGGTAAAGGTCCCGCCGGGAGTTTCTTCGGGTAATTATATGACGCTTGAGGGAAAGGGTAATGCCGCCAGGGGCAGGGGAGTCCCCGGTGATTTGATTGTTGTTTTTGAAGAAAAAGAGCATGCTCATTTTACCCGTCAGGGCGATAATATCATTTGCGAAATTCCCATCTCATTTACCGCGGCGGCACTTGGGGGGGAGGTCTCTATTCCCACTCTGAATGAGAACCACATGCTGAAAATCCCGCAAGGGACGCAGACCGGAAAGGTCTTCCGTCTTAAGGGAAAAGGGCTCCCTCATTTAAATTCGAACGGGCATGGCGATCAAATGGTCAGAGTTCATATCTGGACCCCGACCCAATTATCGGCCGAGGATCGTAACCATCTGGAATGCCTGGAAAAATCCCAGACTTTTATGCCTCCGGAATCGGACAAATCCTTTTTCCAGAAATTAAAAGAAACACTTGGAATGTAATATGACAGCCGGTCAGACCAAGCCGGAATATTATTTTGAAGTTTCAATAACCATTCCCAGGGATATTCTCGACGCCGTTTGCAATTATATAATCGAAAATCATGCCAACGGACTGGAACTTGAAGAAAGGAACAGCGGTACAGAGACAGATATTCGATTTTATGTTCCATCCGGAAGCGGGAAAAATTACCAAAAGAACCTGACAAATTATATCAATCAAATAGCCCCACCGCTTGATTTCTCGACATCATTGATAAGAACGCGGACTATCGCTAATATTTCCTGGGAAGAGGAATACCGAAAATCGGTCGGGCCCATCAGGGTCGGGCCGTTGGAAATTCGGCCTCCCTGGTATTCTCGAAGTGCCGACACCCGTTACGATATAATTATTGAACCAAAGATGGCCTTTGGTACTGGAAGCCATGAAACAACCCGGCTTTGCCTTGTCGAGTTATTAAAGCATGTCCGGAAAGGTCAGGCTGTTCTGGATCTGGGTTGCGGCTCAGGAATACTGGCTGTTACGGCCGCCCGTCTGGGGGCCGCTCGTGTCAAGGGATTGGATATCGACCGTCTGGCCATTGATAACGCTCTGGAAAACATCGTCATCAACGGCGTGGCCGGGTTGGTCGAAATAGATCATGGATCAATGGAATTGGTTAAAGATGATCCCCCTTATGATATTCTGGTTGCCAATATTATTAAGAACACCGTCGTGGAATTATACGATCAGATCAATACCGCAGTCAGGCCGGGCGGGATTATTATTTTATCAGGTCTTCTTATTGAGGATCAGGACGCCATTTTAAGATTACTGCCTGATTATAACAATATTGCCAGATACGAACTCAGCCGCGCAGGCCAATGGCTGGCTATAACGGTTTTTAAAAAATGAACTCGGTTTATTACACTTCGCCGGAAAATATAGTTGCCGACTGGTTGATCATAACCGGTCCCGAGGCCCATCATATTAAAAATGTTATGCGCCTCACCAAAGGCAGTGGTCTTATGGTCGTTGATGGTCTGGGTAATGGTTATAAATGCATTATCGAAAAATCGTCCGCCGGCAAAATTGATTGCAGTATCCTGAATGTGGCCCGGCATCATAATGAGACTCTCACCCCGGTGATTCTTGCGGCCGGGATATCGACCGGTTATAAATTCGATGATGTCATTGAGCGGGGAACCGAACTGGGCCTAACTGCCTTTATCCCCATGATTACCGAAAAGTCAAAGGTGAAACTTGAAGACGAAAAGCGTCGGAAAAGCAAATTATCCAGGTGGCAGAAAGTGGCTCTGGCTGCTATGAAGCAATCCGGGCGGGCCTTTTTGCCTGAAATCCGGGATTTCGCCCATTTTGAGGATATTTTAAATCGCTATCATGATTCGGTCCGATTGATCCTGTTCGATCCCGGTTTTCCGGACGTCGCCGTCGATAAAATGGAATTGAATGATCACGACCGTCCCGTAATGATTCTTGTTGGACCGGAGGCCGGTTTTTCGCGGGGAGAAATCGAAATCGCCCGGGAATATCATTGCCCAATTGTCTCTTTGGGGAAAAGAATTCTCAGGACCGAAAATGCTTCACCCACAGCCTCGGCCATAATAATGTTTTTGCTTGGCGAACTCAGGTAGTCCGTCCTTTCCGCCGATATATTGAATGATGTTACCTTTATATTTATATATATTGATTTTTATTCTGGGTCTGGCCGTCGGTTCTTTTCTCAATGTCTTGATCTACCGGATTCCCAGGAATATGAATTTTATTTTTACCCGCTCCATCTGTCCGAAATGCCGGAAGGGAATAAAATTCTATGACAACATTCCGGTCATCAGCTACCTGATTCTGCGGGGGAAATGCCGTCATTGCGGGGAAAGAATTTCCCGGCGCTATCCGCTGATGGAACTCCTCAACGGACTGATTTACCTGTTCCTGTACTGGCATTTAGGACCAAGAATTGATTTTTATATTTATGCTTTTCTGTCGTCTCTGTTGATAATCATTTTCTTTATCGATCTGGATTTCCAGATTATCCCGGATTTGATAACTCTGCCCGGAATGGTCATCGGTCTCGCCCTATCCTTTCTTCCCGGCGGGTTGGGGATTATTCCTTCGGCCGTCGGCCTGCTGGTAGGTGGAGGGGTATTATATATTATAGCCCTCCTAGGCGACTGGCTGTTTAAAAAGGAAAGCATGGGCGGGGGCGATATAAAGATGGCGGCCATGCTGGGAGCCTTTCTGGGCTGGCAGAAGGTTATCTTTATCTTTTTTGGAAGTGCCTTAGTAGGTTTGCTCGTGTCGCTTGTTTTGCTGTATTTTTCAAAGAAACTCAGAGCCAACCGGGTTATACCTTTCGGCCCTTTTCTGGCCGCCGCCGCCTTTATCGCCATTCTTTACGGTGACCGGGTTATTGCCTATTACATAAACAACTTTTTTCCGATTTGATGCCTTGATCGGATAGCCCGGTCTCTCAATCAATTCGACATCCTGACGATACTTAGAATAAATTATGGCTGATAAACCCAAAGATTTTCAACTGGAAATCAGGCTGGGACTGGCACTGATTATTCTGGTCCTGGTTATCCTGAATTTCGCCTCGCATTACACTCTTTTCAGGGTTAGAAATTCGATTCGATTTCAGGTTGAAGATGAGCTTTTGGAAGCGTCGGTGATTTTGGCTGATAACGTCCAGCGCTTCGGCTATGGCAGGATTCCTGATTTGGTAGTCGGAGCGATTCAGAAGAGCTATAATCTTGACCGGATCTCCTTTGTTCAGCTCGATTTCAATCGGGCTATGGCAATCTACGGCGAGGATAGTCTTGATTCCGACCTGCGGGCCATGGACAGTACTCTGACAACGCGGATCCTCCGGCCGGTTCTGGAAAATCGACCGGTTTATAATCACCATCGGGGCGATATTGTCAATACAGTTATATACCCGATGGAATACGCCGGTTCCGATTACCTTATTTCAGTTACTAAAAGCAATAATCTACTGAGTTCCCTTGAGAATGCGGGCCGGATTCTGCTCTATGTCGGTTTGCTTGGAATTGTCATCATTTTGTATGCCACGATCAAATTTTTAAGGATGGTTATTTATCCCTATAAGAGACTCCGCGAGAAAGCCGAAAAATCGGGTCGGCTGATAAGTTCGGATCGGGACGATATGTCACAATTGATTCTGTCTTATGAAAATATAATCGCAGATTTAAAAGACAAAGAAAAAGAGCTGGTTCGTTTAAATGATCTGACCTCCCGCCGGGCCGAGGATTTGGAAGTCTATAATAATTATATCCTTAAATCGATTGATACCGGAATAATCACTCTGGATACAAATCATCTCGTGTCGACAGTCAACCAGGCGGCCATCGCGATTCTGGATCTCAACGGGTGGGATGGCAATAGTGTCGATTATTCGGTGTTTTTCCACGACCAGCCGGAATTGATTCCGCCAGTTGAAAAATTCTATGAAACCCGGGATAATGTTTACAGGCAAACGGTGGTTTTAAAGAAAAAGGAAGGTGAGCGGATTCTCAATATTTCCCTGACCCGGATGATTGACAGCAAAGGTTATCCAATCGGTAGTGCGATTATTCTCAACGATCAGACCGAGTTTGTCAAACTACAGGAAGAGCTTGATCTTAAAAGACATCTGGCCACCCTGGGCGAGATGTCGGCCGGTCTGGCTCATCAGTTGAGAAATTCCATAACCGCCTTAGTCGGTTTTTCACGGTTGATTAATAAGAAGGCCGTGAAAGATGATTCCCTTCGCCAGAATACCGAGCATCTTCTCCGCGAAGCGATCGAAGCCGAATCACTGGTGGCCCGTTTTCTGGAGTACGCCCGCCCTCTTGAAATCGAATGCGATCGACTGAATGTGCTGGATATGGTCAAAATAATAATTGCGACCGCCATGGAAAAATATCCGAATGTTCGATTCGAAATACTGCCTCAGGATAAGATCCTCTCTGAAATCACCGGGGATTTTCTGCTTCTGAAGCAGGCGGTCGGGAACATTGTCGATAATGCCTGTCAGTCCTTCAAAGACAAAGCCGGACGGGTCAGCTTTGAATTCTCCGAATCGGGTCATTCTCTGGCACTTCATATTGTGGATAATGGGCCGGGAATACCCGAAGACTACCGGGACAAAATATTCGCCCCGTTCTTTTCGGGTAACCCCTCGGGATCCGGATTGGGATTACCGCTGGCCCGGAAAATAATATCTCTTCATCAGGGTTCCATCGATTTTGATACCGAAATCGGAAAAGGGACAGAATTTTGTATTTTCCTGCCCAGGTCAATGCCCCAAAATACATTTCTACCGGCAATTGCCGAAACCGCTTCAAAAGTATAAAAACCGTTGCCTTTTTCGTTCAATTATCTATATTCAGACCTGGAAATTGATGGAGGTATAATGATTACTGCGGGCGAAATCAGAAAAGGGAAAAAAATCATGTATGAAGGCGGCCCCTACACGGTAGTTGATTTTATGCATGTCAAGATGGGTCGGGGACGTCCGCATGTTAAGGCCAAAATGAAACATCTCATCACCGGACAGGTAATTGAAAAATCGTTTCTGACAACCGAATCATTTGATGAGCCGGATCTTGAAAACCGAACTATGCAGTACCTTTACTGCCAGGATAATGAATATTTCTTCATGGATAGCGGGACATTCGAACAGATTCAGATTGACTCTGAAAATCTCGGTGATACACGCTGGTATTTGATGGAAAACACGGAATATACGGTATTGCTTTTCGAGGGGAAACCGATATCGGTCGATCTTCCAGCCTCGGTTGTCCTTACCGTGATGGAAACCGAACCGGCCGTTAAAGGTGATACGGTTACTAATGTTATGAAACCGGCCAAAGTCGAAACCGGCTATGAGGTCAAGGTGCCTCTTTTTGTCAAGGAAGGGGACAAAATCAAAATCGACACGCGGACTGGTGAATATATCGAACGGGCCAATTAATACTCCGGTTTACAATAAAATCCTCGGAATCGATGAATCCGGAAAAGGAGACTTCTTCGGGCCTCTGGTTATCGCCGGGGTCCTGGCGGACCATATCGCCGCCGAGCGGATGCTCGATTACGGGGTGCGGGATTCCAAGAGACTGACGGATAGTCGGGTTCTGGAAATCAGCCGATGGCTGTCTGATAATTTTATTCATTCGGTAGTCATTATAGGTCCGGAAAAATATAATCAACTCTATGCCAGGATAAAAAACCTCAATAAACTTTTGGCTTGGGGGCACAGCCGGGTTATTGAAAATATCGCCTCATCCAATGACATTGATCTGGCCATATCGGACAAATTCGGCCGTGATGATTTTATCGAGGGGGCGCTTATGAAAGAGGGACGAAAAATCAGGCTTCTTCAGGAAGTCAGGGGAGAGGCTATTACCCAAGTGGCCGCGGCTTCTATTATGGCCCGGGCGGCCTTCGTTACCCAGATGAAAAAATTGTCGGGTCTGTTTCAGGTAGAATTACCCAAGGGGGCAGGGCCCCTGGTTGATCAGGCGGCGGCTGAAATTGTGGCCAGGAGCGGACAGGATATTCTTGCCAAGATCGCCAAAATTCATTTTAAAAATTACCGCAAGGTTATCGGCTGAAATTTCGTTTTAGTTTTAAACCTGAAATAAATAAACCGGAAGGAGTCTAACGACGTCTTCCGGTTTATTAATCAACAGCATTTAAAGAAGATGGCAGATGCCTTAGAGTATAATTTCGCCGACCACCTCGCCATCGGGGTAAGTGTCAATATTGACCCCGAGAACATATTTTACGAGTCCGGTTCCGGGCGCATACCAGTAATAATTCGTGGCCCTGCCGTTTTTGTTTTCAACCCGGAGGCATTCGTCAATGGCAACACCCTGCTCAAGAACGATATCCTCGCAGGCGGAAATTTGGAAATAATTGGCGCCGAGTGTCGGAAAACTCTTAGTGGCACCGTTCATATTATTGTCATCGATCTCACCGCCGTCATCACCGCCCAGACCATTGTAATTGTCATCATACTTGGAATCATTGTTATTAAGGATACTGTCGATGATATTATATTCAAGGCTGATCTGAGAAGCATCGTACCTTACCCAGGCGCGGCCAACCGTGAAAGGAGCCTCCAGCAGCTTTTCCGGAATGTCGGCGGCATCCTCGATATAATACAGCGCTTCACCCTCATAATAGACAACGCCGCTATCGACTTGAGCGGGAAATTCCAGGTTGCTTTTGATCCAGTAATGTCCCTGGTGAGTACCCACCGTGGCTGATCCCCCGATGGTGTATATATAATAACCGGTATCATTGATAACATGGTTGTATTCAGCGTATTGAATACTGCTTCCGGTTTTCATGGGGAAATACTCCGTCAGGCCGGGTTCCTCGGGGGCGGTGTATTCCACCGAGGTGGTTGAATCCGAACAGCCCATCCACACCAGCGGAATCGACCCCGCAATCATTATGATAAGAATAATCAAGAAAGACTTTTTCATTTTGCCTCCCCCCGCAACGAGCGAGATTTTGGATGTTTTAGATAACTTTGGCGATCTCATCTGCAACCTCGATGCCAACTCGTGTTGTTATCATAAGTAATAGTAAGGCAGGCGATTATGGCGATTGTGCGGATTTCTGATAAATCAAACTCCTGATAAATAATGGGATATATCCCATTTTTATGGGGGAAAATCGGTTTTGTCGGGCAGGCTAAGGGAGACGGCGATATTGCCGATTAAAGGATAAAGGCCCGTCGGTGCTAAAATTATGCCGCGAGGAGTCATATGACGCAATTTATACTCGATCTGTGTTTTACCCTCGTTTTTGTTATTCTTCTAAGGCTTCTGAGCAGGATAAAAGACAAAACTTTTGAAAATAATAGAGAAAGTTATAAATACACCATTTCGGGAATTTCGGCCCTGCTTCTGGTTTCTATTTTGCGTCTTTTAAAACACCAGAGTGTGTTCGGAAATGTCCCTTTTTTGTCCGAACCGGTTTACCTGGATCTGGCCGAGGCAATCGGGATTGTGGCCGGGGTCGCTCTGATGATCGGAGGTGTCTCGATCTGGCTGCCGCTTAAAAAGAAAAGGAACGGTCAAATGGAACGGGAGATACATCAACAGGAGGCACTTCTTAAGATTATCTGGGAAATTCTGGAGAATGATAAAATCAATCGCATTTTTAATACTGTCCCCCGGATAATTTGTGCCGAATTAAATTTCTCATCGGCGGCCGTATTCAAGAAAAAGCGCCGGCATGAAAATTACCTCTGGAGTCACGGTTTCAATATTGATACTGATTTGTCGAATAAAATATCCGCCCGGCCGATACCGGCCACGGCCGGGATAGAAGATTTACTAAGAATCCAGGATGAACTCGGCGCCGATGGTCATATTCCGCTTCAGATAAATAACCTGACGCGCGGAGTAGTCTATTTCTGGAAATCCGGACGAGCCCTGATGACGGCCGAGGAACAGGTCATTTTGAGGAAAATCGAAAGAGCCTTTAAATATCGTTTGACCGCTCAGTTCATCAGCCTGAAACAGCAATTTTTGGAGGAAACCAGGCATTATATTATGCATATGAAAGGCCTGGTGGCCCGGAGGAAAGATATCAAATCCAGTCTTAATGAAATTCAGATGCTATTAAAAAGCGCATTGGGGGCGGAGTACATGTCACTGGCTATTCTTGATCGTTTCAGCAAAAACATGCGTTGTTTTACCACCGGTCTGAACAGCCGGGTGCTTCTCGATCAGGGTTCTCATCTCCCAATTGAAAATACCCAGATAGATGAAGTTTTTTCATCTCACCGGAGTCTGATAATTGAAGACGTGACATCCTCCGGTGGACAGAATATTGACTCATTATTCTTGAGTTGCGGGCAGAAATGCCTGATGGCCCTTCCCCTGGTGAGTTATGGGCGGGTTATCGCGGTGATCACCCTTGGTAATTCAAGGCCGAACTTCTTTAGTCATCGTCTGCTTCAACGGGCCGAAATGCTGGCTGCTGTCATGGCCCCGGCGGTTGAATCCGAAATCGGCCGCAGTATCGTATTCGTCAGAGATCGTTATCTTGGCGCTCTTTCTTCTTTTAATGCCAGGGTGGAGGCAAGTTCCGATATTAATTCTCTTCTGGAAGCGGCGGCTGATACTCTTATGGAAAATATTCGCACCACCATGATAAGGGTTTCCATGCTCAATCGGGAGCGAACGGAATTATCAACCTGCCAATTGAAAACAATCCGGCCTTTTGATCGTATCAATGTCGAAAAAACCACCTTGGCCGAGACCCTGACTCCCTGGCACTGTATGGCCATCCGGGAAAATCAACCGTTATTGATAAATCAGAAAGACGCATCCTCCAATATGGATGAAAACGAGGCCCGCGTTCTGGTATTCGAGGGTATGCAATCGGTCCTGATTGTCCCCATTGCCGTCAATGGAATTACGTTTGGCTTAATAACCCTGGGCGAGATGCGAAATTGGATGCGCTATTCTTATGACGCCTCAACCATATTATTCTGCAAGGAAATAGCCTCCAGAGTGGCGGGTGGAATTAAAATCCAGAGGCTAGGACGGGCTCTCATGAACGACCGTGTGAATTTGCCGGATAAGTCGATTCCGGATATTCATAACGGGGATATTCTGAATCGACTCAAATCACCTGTAACCAGCCTGCGGGGATCACTTGATTTACTGAGGGTCCGAGGTATGACGCCGGACGATATTTCACGCCGGGTTATGGAATCCATGGAAGAGTCGACCAATCAGATAATATCGATGATTAATAAGGATGAAATGATTCCCGAACAAACCTCGCCGGATTTGATTTAATAAGTATTTCACCCGATTGCCTTTACGCATTCGGGTGTTTTTTGATTTTCAGCCTGATTTTTCTGCTTGATTTTGTCATCATCTTGGTTATATTGGCAACAGTTCTTCGGGGCGAGGTGAAATTCCTCGGCCGGCGGTAAAAGCCCGCGAGCCCCAGTCTACCGGGTAGGTTACTCGGTCGGGGCAGAATCGGTGGAATTCCGATGCCGACGGTATAGTCCGGATGGGAGAAGAATGAAGGTAATTTTATACCGTCCGGTGTTTAACGCCCCGATTGATTTATTGGGGTTTTTTTATGGCCGCAAGCCGTGATGCCGAATACATGCAACTTGCTCTGGAATTAGCCGAGCGCGCCAGGGGAAGAACGTCACCGAATCCGATGGTCGGAGCGGTTATTGTAAAGGACGCTCAGATTGTCGGACGCGGGTATCATAAACGTGCGGGGATGCCTCATGCTGAAATCAACGCTTTGGCCGAAGCAAGGGATAATGCCCGCGGGGCCACGCTCTATGTCAACCTGGAACCGTGTTGTCATTATGGCCGGACCAGCCCGTGCACACAGGAAATCATTAAAGCCGGAATAAAAAGAGTGGTTTTTGCCCTGACCGATCCCAATCCGGTTGTCTCCGGACAGGGGGCCAGGGAACTGCGAAAAGCCGGTATTAAAATTAATTTCGGTATTCTACGCCGGGAATCAGAACTCCTCAACGAGGTTTACCTTAAATATATTACCACCGGGCGGCCGTTTGTTATTCTTAAAACCGCACAGACGCTCGACGGACGTATCGCCGCCGTTTCAGGAGATTCGCGCTGGGTGACTGGATCCAAGGCCCGCCGATTGGTTCACCGACTACGGTCGGAATGCGATGCTGTGGGGGTTGGGGTCGGAACCGTTAATATCGACAATCCGGAATTAACGGTACGCCTGATAAAAGGCCCCAATCCGTACCGCCTAATTATCTCCGCCGGGGCGGCCTTTTCCAAATCCATAAAGCTGTTTAAAAATAATTCCGACGCCCGGACAATTGTGGCCACCTCGGCATCCACAGCGGCATCCTTGAAGTTGAAAAATATTATCGTCTGGTCGGTAAAAAAGGGCAGGGGGGGGGTATCTCTCGATGACCTGCTGGATAAAGCCGGTCGATTCGGAATTACGTCTCTTTTGATCGAAGGCGGCAATCGCTTGGCAACATCCCTTTTGAAAGAGGGGCTGGTGGATAAACATTATATTTTCATAGCCCCCAAAATTATCGGCAAGGGGATAAATGCCGTAGGTGATCTGGCTTTAAAAAGAATGGCTGATGCCATAAGTTATCGCAATGCCCATTATTATACCGAATATGAACCGGATCTACTGTTTGTCGGTTACCCTAAGAGGAGCAAATGATGTTTACCGGTATTATAGAGACCGTCGGGATTGTTCATAATATTAGAACTCGCGGCAATTACAAACTTCTTTCGATAGATCCTGATAAACCGTTCGATGGCCTGATTATGGGGGAATCCATTGCGGTCGATGGCTGTTGCCTGACGGTGACGGAAATAAATAATAATCGATTTACCGTTGAGGCTTCCCAGGAAACAATCAGGTTGACCATCCTGAATAATTATAAAACCGGGGCCAGAATCAATCTTGAGCGGGCGTTGCTTCCTACAAGCCGTCTGGGCGGGCATTTTGTCTCCGGACATATCGACTGCCGGGGCAGGATTGCCCTTCTTCAACACATAGGCGAATCTCTAAAACTGGCGATCAGCTATTCGGATGATTTTAGCAGACTTCTGGTAGGAAAAGGGGCGATTGCCATCAACGGCATTTCCCTGACTGTCAATGAAGTCAAGGGTGATATTTTTACAGTCAACCTGATTCCCTATACGACGAAAGAAACCACAGTCGGTGATTTCAAAATCAATGATGAAGTTAATCTGGAATTCGATATTCTCGGCAAATATGTCACGAACATGTTGAGCGATAAAAAACAAACAATAACAATTGAAAAACTGCATGAAAGCGGTTGGTGATAATTACACTGGAGATACAATGAGTGATTTTGACAGCATTCCTGAAGCAATTGAAGAAATAAAAAAGGGCCGCATGGTAATTGTCGTCGATGATGAGGACAGGGAAAATGAAGGCGATTTTATCATGGGCGCGGAGAATGTAACCCCGGAAGCCATCAATTTTATGGCCATGCACGGGCGCGGACTTATCTGTGTTCCCCTGAAGAGAGAACGGATTGATCGGTTGAAATTGCACCCGATGGTGGATACCAATACCGCCCTGCATGGTACCCGGTTTACCGTATCGGTGGACGGATGCGGAAGCAAAGGAGTAACCACGGGAATTTCGGCCGGAGACCGGGCCCGGACAATTCAAATTATGGCCGATGACAACAGCCTCCCCGAGGATCTCTGCCGGCCGGGTCATATTTTCCCTATCCAGGCTCGTGACGGAGGGGTCTTGTCCCGGGCCGGTCATACCGAAGCCACGGTGGATTTGGCACGGATGGCCGGATTGAAACCGATCGGGGTTCTCTGTGAGATTATGGATCATGACGGAACCATGGCCCGTCTGCCGCGTCTTCGAGAGGTGGCTCGGGAATTTAATTTAAAACTGATTACCGTCAAACATCTGATTGAGTATCGTCGGCATAAAGAAAAACTGGTAAATAAAATTGTCGTGGTCGACTTTCCGACCAAATATGGCCATTTCAATCTGCACCTGTATGAATCGCAGATCGACGATCATCATCATCTGGCTCTGGTTAAGGGTGATGTGGCCGGAAAAGACAATGTCTTGGTCCGGGTTCATTCGCAATGCCTGACCGGGGATATGCTGGGTTCGCTTCGATGTGACTGCGGCGATCAGCTGGCCAGCGCCTTGCGCATGATCGAAAAAGAGGGGACCGGAGTGCTACTTTATATGCGCCAGGAAGGGCGCGGAATCGGACTGGCCAATAAAATCAGGGCTTATAAACTTCAGGATGACGGCCGCGATACCGTCGAGGCCAACCATGAACTCGGATTCAAGGCCGATCTCCGCGATTATGGTATTGGGGCACAGATTCTGGTGGATCTCGGATTGAGTTCCATTCGGTTGATGACCAATAATCCCAAAAAAGTGATCGGTCTTGAGGGATATGGGTTGAAAATAATCGACCGCATTCCCATACAAACTCAACCGACCGAATTCAATCGGAAATACCTGACCACCAAGCGTGATAAACTGGGACATATGTTGTCCATATTATAGGAGCGGTTATGAATTACAAAGAAATTGCAGGAAATCTGAACGCCCGGGGCCTCAAATTCGCCATGGTTGTGAGCCGTTTCAACAACCTTTTGACTTCCAAGCTTCTCGAGGGGGCGTTGGATTGTCTGGTCAGACATCAGGCGGATATAAACGATATCTCCGTGGCCTGGGTGCCGGGAGCTTTTGAAATCCCCTATGCCGCCGCCAGGCTGGTTAAGAGCGGAAAATATGATGCCGTGTTATGTCTTGGGGCGGTTATAAAGGGCGATACGCCTCATTTTGATTATATTGCCAGCGAAGCAACTAAAGGTATCGCCAAAACCGCTCTGGATAGCGGGATTCCGGTAATATATGGCCTGATTACGGCCGATACACTGGAACAGGCCATTGAACGGGCGGGAACCAAGGCTGGAAATAAGGGCTGGGATGCGGCTCAGGCCGGTATTGAAATGGCCAATCTTTATCGGGAAATTGACAAGAAATGAGTAGCAGACGTCGCGGTCGTGAATATGTCCTGAAAGCCCTCTATGCTTTCGAGCAGGGAGAGCAGTCGTCAGAAGAGATTTACGAGAATATTATCAAGAATGGCGGATTGGACGAAAAAACGTTGCTTTTTGCCCGGCAGTTATTTCATGGAGTGGTCGCCAATCTTGTTGAAATCGATGATTATATCCAGAGGCTGGCGACCAAT
Source organism: Candidatus Zixiibacteriota bacterium (assembly GCA_016933955.1). Lineage (NCBI taxonomy): Bacteria > Pseudomonadati > Candidatus Zixiibacteriota > Candidatus Zixiibacteriota bacterium. The sequence continues at coordinate 44,884 of JAFGTT010000024.1, read as the reverse complement.
TGGAAAATCGAACGAATCGCCATTGTCGATAAAAATATCCTCAGGATGGCCATCGGTGAGGTTAAATTCATGCCTGATATCCCCATGAAGGTGGCCATTAATGAGGCCGTGGAACTGGCCAAAAAATACAGTACACTGGAATCGGCATCCTTTGTCAATGGCATCCTCGACCGGGTTCTCCATGAACATGCATGATAGATAAGGGAATTGAATGTCGAAGCCGCCCACTATCCGGGCGGCTTTTTTTTGGCTCTGCATTCGGGTAAGTCAATAAGGAATACTTTTGCGGCCATTCGGGCGGTTTTCTTGCTGGACAAAACAGAAAAAATGTTTATATTCTAAGTTTATTTTGTATAATGGCTTAGCCATGGGGTCAGGACAACGAACGGTGAACGGCAAGCAATTAAGCAGTCATTCAAGTACCAAATTCGACCGGGTCAATGCGGCTCTGGCCGTCCTGGTTTTTTTGATTGCCTTAATTGTATATATGAAGACCATGGCGCCGACGTTTTCTTTCTGGGATTGCGGAGAATTCGTGGCCTGTTCCCATATTCTCGGTATTCCTCATCCGCCCGGATCGCCTCTTTATATTATTTGGGGCCGTATATTTTCCATTATCCCATTTTTCGTCGATATTGCCGCCCGGATAAACTTTTTTTCCGTTTTTTCTTCGGCGGTGGCGGCGGCGGTTGGCTATCTGGTGGTGGTGAGACTAATTGGTTACTGGTTCGGTGACAGGAAGAATCCTCAAAACCGATTGATTGCCTATATCGGAGGTTTTACCGGGGCGCTGTTCATGGCGTTTTCCAATACCAACTGGTCGAATTCCGTGGAGGCCGAAGTCTATGCGGCGGCTATCCTGTTCATGATGGTCATTTACTGGCTGGCACTTAAGTATCTGGATTGCCGGGAATCGCCGCCCGGAAGTCGCCTCATGCTTCTGGCCGCCTATATCGCCATGCTGGGTGTCGGTATTCACCTGACTCTTTTTATTATCATTCCGGTTGTGGGTTTGTATTTCGTATTCAAGTCCGAATCCGGGACAAATGAATGGGCCATTGTATCTCTCTTTTTCTTTCTGGAGTTATTCCTGGCCCTGCTTATTTCGGCTCGTCCCGGAGAAATCCCCTACCATTTGCCGGTCCTGGTTATTTTAATAATATTTTTATTCCATTCTGTTTCGATGGAGAAAATCGCCCGCTCAACTGTTATCACGCTAATTTTATTTATGATTGCGGCATGGCCGTCATACTTTATTATTGTCGGGGCAATTTCAAAAAGTCTGACCGGTGCAGGCCTGTCGAGCTCCCTTGCCGTTGTCGGACATTTACCGCTTGGCTGGATTGGGCTTGTAGCACTCGTGATTTGGGGAATATTTTGCCTTGTTAAATATCTATCCGCCCGAGATAAGGCCGCTAATATCAAGTTATGGTTGATTCCCGCCATTTATGCGCTGACTCCGGCAGTATTATATGCCATAGGCCGGATTTTCGCTCACACCGGTTATATGACCTTTATGATATTCACCGCCATCATTATCGGTCTCCTGGCATTGGTTTTATGGCGTAGGGTCAACTGGCTTATTCTTATTGCCCTGGGATCTATTTCACTGATTATTTTTGGTTTTTGGGAATTCGTGATAGGTTTGGGTGTTGGAATAATGATAATTATTGGGACCGCTCTGTTTCTTAAAGACGGGAATTGGAAAACAGCTATGGCGATAATGCTCCTGGCCATAATTGGTTATTCTATCCATGTTTATATCCCGGTTCGTTCATCCCGAAATCCAAATATTGATGAAAATAATCCATCGCGTTCATTCGCCTCGGTGGTCAATTATCTGGAACGCAAGCAATATGGCTCTCAGTCGATGACCTCGCGGATGTTTGACCGGCGGGCGGAATGGGAAAATCAATTCGGTGATCATATCCGGATGGGTTTCTGGGGATTCTTCAAAGAGCAGTACGGACTGACCGGACCAAAATTTTTTGTTATTCTGATTCTGGGACTGTTCGGTATCTGGGAGACCATCAGGAGGAGGCCGGATCTTGGCTTGCCTTTTCTGGTTTTATTTCTGATTTGCTCGGCCGGGTTTGTGCTGTATATGAATTTCGCCGATGGAACCCGCCAGAATCCGGTCACTGGTTTTAATTACCTTGAAGTACGCGATCGGGATTATTTTTTCACCCCGGCCTTTATTCTATTCGGATTGGCGGTCGGGTTGGGTATCGCCGGTTTCATCGATTTGGTTCGAGATGCGGTTTCGCAGGCCTCGGCCGGAATCAGAAAAACGGCTTTCGGGATAGCTTCGCTTCTGGTTCTGATGCCTCTCATTCCACTGAAACACAATTATTTCATCAATGATCGCTCCCGAAATTACTTACCATATGATTACGCCAATAATTATCTGAAGTCCTGTCGTGAAAATATGATTTTTATCACCAATGGCGACAATGATACTTTTCCGCTATGGTGTATCCAGGAAGTTTATGGGATCCGATCGGATGTCAAGGTGGTAAATCTTTCCCTGGCCAATGCCGATTGGTACACCAAACAATTACGGGATCAACACGGGATTTCCATTGATCTGACCGATGATCAGATTGAGAGTTTGCGGGGTTATATGATCTCAGAAGGGAATCCTTACCGCATTCAGGATCAGGTCGTTGATTATATTATCACTGCCAATAATTGGAAAAGACCTTTCGGTTTCGCGGTTACGGTTCCCGATAACAGCCGCCGTTTCCGGGGACGATCGCTTAATGACCATCTTATTCTCGAAGGCATGGTATATCGCCTGACTCCGACGGAAGGCAAGGATCAGATAGACTATGATTTTACGCAGAGAATGTATGAACATGAATTTGAATATCGCGGTATTGCCGAGCCGAGCGTGTACAAGGATGAAACCAGCCGGCGTCTGTCCAACAATTATGCCCAGGGTTTCATAGTCCTGGCCGATTCCATGAAAAGGGCTGATAACTATGAAGGGGCAGTGAAACATATAAGAATGGGAATGGAAGTTTTGCCCGAGTCGGAAGATATTTATGTGTATACCGCCCAGATGCTTGGCTATATGGGGCGCTTCGATACTCTTATGACCTATATCAGCAATTGCCCGCTGAAGGATAAAAGGAAGCTTTATTATAACGGCGGTCTGGCCGCCAAAATGACCGGACATACCAATGAAGCTATCGAACTTATGGAACAGGCTTATCGGTTATATCCTGATTATGCCGATATATTCCGGTCCCTGGTACGGATTTATTACCAGGAGAAATATTATTCACGGTTGAGGATTATTGTCACCGACTGGGTGGCCCGACACCCCGATGATTATGAATCTAAAGAACTCCTTCGGCAGATTCAAAACATCGATACCGATAAAGATACTGTCGAGGGGCGACACTGATGAAAATTCTCGCCCTTAACTGGCAGGATTTGACCAATCCAATGGCAGGTGGAGCAGAGGTTCATCTCCAGGAACTGCTTCACCGCCTGGCCGCGATGGGTCATGAAATCACCCTCTTTTGTTCCGGGTACAAAAACTGCCTCCCAGAAGAAACTATCGACGGTCTCAGGATTATCAGGCGCGGCAACCGGTACAATTTCAACCTGATTGCTCCCCGCCACCTGCGACGTTTGGTAAGGCGGGAAAAATTCGAGGTTTTAATTGAGGATATAAATAAAATTCCATTTTATACCCCTCTTTATCTTAAATTACCGACTCTGGTGGTTGTTCCGCATCTTTTTTCGACGACTGTTTTCCGGGAAATCAATTTCCTTCTGGGGCTGTATATTTATCTTTCCGAAAAACCGATGGTTCGGCTTTATCGAGGGCGGAAATTCAATGTCATTTCGAAATCGACCGCCCAGGATATCGCCCAACGGGGAATTCCGGAGAATGATATTTCGGTGATTCACTGCGGTATTGACGGTGAATTATATAATTTCGATCCCCTGGTTAAGAAATATTCCAGACCGACCATCCTTTATCTCGGACGAATAAAAAAATATAAGGGAATCCAACATTTAATCCAGGCCTTTGAAAAGGTGTTAAAGGTTATCCCTGAGGCGACATTGAAAATTGTTGGAACGGGCGATTATCTCACGTCCTTAAAGGAACTGGCGGGTGCCCTTAAAATAAGGGACAGGGTGGAATTTCCGGGTTTTGTAAGCAGTGCCGATAAAGTGGAATATATGCGTCGATCTCATGTCGCGGTTTATCCTTCTTCTAAGGAAGGCTGGGGCTTGACCAATATCGAAGCCAATGCCTGCGGGACCTGTGTTATAGCGGCCGATTCGCCCGGGTTGCGGGATTCAGTGGTTCCCGATCAAACCGGGTATCTGTACCGTTATGGCAATATTGAGGAATTATCCGGGAAATTGATTATGATCCTGACGGACGAAACCAACCGCTCGCGGTTGGAAAAGGGAGGCCTGGAATGGGTCAAACGATTTAACTGGGATCAGGCCGCCCGGGAATTTTTGCAGATTCTTGAAAATGTTGCGGGACGGGGTTGACCGAAATGGCAAAGAAGAAATTCTGGTCTATTATTCTCGGGATTATAATTTCCGTTGTCTTTCTTTATCTGATTTTTAGAAATGTCAATTTCCGGGAACTGGCCTCCATTTTGAAGGATGCCCAGTATCTCTGGCTTTTACCCAATTTGTTTTTCGTGGTCTTTGCCATGTTTCAAAGAGCGGAGCGATGGAAATACATGATCCAGCCAATCGCGCGGCTTAAGTACGGTAAGCTCCTTTCTGCCACCTGTATCGGGTTTATGGCCAACAACGTTCTGCCGCTCAGACTGGGCGAATTCGTTCGTGCTTACGCTCTGGCTTATAATGAAAATCGAATAACCAAATCGGCCTCACTGGCGACTATATTTGTCGAGCGGATGGTGTTTGATCTACTGGCTCTTTTATTAATTCTGGTGGTGATTCTGATTTTTGTCCCGATTGAAATCGACGATAAATTTAAACTTGGGGTGGCCCTATCGCTGGCAGTCGCAATTGCCGGTCTGATCTTTGCGCTTGCCATAGTGACGAAACCCGAAGGTTCGGGCCGGTTGCTGACGAAATATCTTTTTTTCCTGCCCGCTCGCATTAACGATATCATCCGGAATACCATCGTTAAATTTTCGCGGGGGCTGTTGTTTCTCAAGGATTGGCGTAAAATGGCCTGGGTGTCGGGACACACCATCTTCCTCTGGCTTTGCATGGGTATTTCGAATATATTTGTTTTCTGGGTTTTTCATATTGATCTGCCGGTTTATGCTTCCTATGTCCTTTTGGTGGTCGTTTCCATTTCCATTTTGATTCCATCCTCTCCGGGATTTATCGGAGTATATCACGGGGGAGTGGTCTGGACTTTACATATGTTCGGGGTCGGGACCGACAAGGCGGTATCATGCGCCATTGTGCTCCATGCCGCGCAGTTCATTCCCATTACCCTGATGGGCTTTGTTTATCTTTATCGGGAAGGGCTTTCCCTGAAACAGCTGGAACAGGCGGCCCTGCAGGAAAATGACAACTCCAAATCAAACGACTGAGAAAATACTGGCGATATTGCCGGCCTACAATGAGAGCGGCAAGATCGGCCGGGTGGTGCAAAAGATCAAGGCCGTAAATTATGTCAACACCATCCTGGTGGTCGATGATTGTTCTTCCGATACCACTTATGTGGAAGCCGCGGCGGCCGGCGCAACGGTTATCCGGCATGAGATTAATCGCGGGGTCGGAGCGGCCATTAGAACCGGGATAGAATACGGTCGGAAAAACGGTTTTGATATCGGGACGATTCTGTCTGGTGATGATCAGCACGAACCGGAGGAGTTGAAAAGGGTGGTCGGGCCGATTGAAACAGGTGAGTATGATTTCATCCAGGGCTCGCGAAGGATGGAAGGCGGGCGAGTGATCAATGACCGGCCTTTTCGGAAAGTGACCACGCAACTTTATTCAATGCTGTTTTCAATCCTTGTACTCAGGAGAATCACCGACGCCACCAATGGATTCAGAGCTTTCCGGCTGAGTCTTTTTGATGATCCTGCTTTTAACACCGAACAGGAATGGCTTGACAGGTATGAACTGGAACCATATATATTATTCAAAGCGGTGATCGATAAAAAAATACGGTTTAAGGAAGTCCCGATTACCATATATTATCACGATCACCGAAAGCAATTCACCAAGATGAAACCTTTCCGTGACTGGTGGCGGCTGGCCAAGCCGATGGTTTATCTGGGATTAAGGTTGAGGAAATAAACGTGATAAAAGTCGATTTTACGGGCAAAACAGTCCTGGTTACCGGCGGCGCCGGTTTTATCGGATGCAATGTGGTCGGACGTATTGTTCGTTCCGGCGGAAAAGTCATTGTTCTGGATGATTTGTTTACCGGGGATGTGAAGAACATCGATCCGGATATTGACTTTGAATTCGTTAAGGGTTCGGTGACTGATTATGATCTGGTTCTGCAATTGATGAAGCGGGTTAATTATGTTGCTCATCTGGCCGCCCGCAATATTATCATATCAACCAGGGACCCGCGGGAAGATTTTATGACCAATATCGGGGGCACCCTGAATATTCTTATGGCCGCCCGGGAAACTAAACCGACCAGGATCGTCTATTCCTCATCGGCCTCGATTTACGGTAATCCCAGGATATTGCCGATTATGGAAGATGAAAGCCCGCTGACATTTTCACCTTACTCGGTCTCAAAACTGGCCGGTGAAAATTACTGCTACGCTTTTTATGAAACCTATTTTGTCCCGGTCACGGTGGTGCGATATTCCAATATTTACGGGCCCAAACAAAATCCGGCGAATCCCTATTGCGGAGTGATCTCTAAATTCATCGCTGCCATAGACCGGGGACAGGCACCCCAGATTCATGGTGACGGGCATCAAACGCGGGATTTCACTTTTATCGATGATGCCGTCGAAGGAACCCTGATGGCGCTTCTTTCGCCTCGCTCCGAGGGGATGGTTTTCAATATCGGAACCGGTTCCGAAACCAGTATTATCGACCTGGTTCGGGTGCTGGCGGAATTAAGCGGCAAGGAATTCCAGTGCGAACATATTGACCGGCGAGATATTGACAATATCCGCCGCCGTGTTCTCAATATCGAACGGGCCCGGACCCGGCTTCGCTGGCAACCGCAATTTACGCTGCGAGAGGGGCTTCGACAAACGATTGAATGGTATCGGAGTATCAGGTAATAGATACCGAACTTGAATGACCGGCCATGTCATTGAGGATTAAATTAAGACATCTGGTTCCGGCCGCGCTGATTGTCTGCGCTCTGGTGAGACTTGTTTTTATTTTGGCCGTTCCCCAATTGCCGGTAATGTGGGATGCCCGTATTTACTCCTCGGCCGCCCTCGGCCTGATCGGTTATCTGGAGAATCCGGAGAGATTTGGTCATCCGGAACTTGACTCGCCCGCCGATTCATCGTTCTATCGGGCACGATTCGATCATACTATGAATGAATATATCGAAGGCGAACAGATCGAATGGTTGTACTATAATATTCCCTCTGTTCATGAAGCCCAGGATTATATCTTTCTCTCCGGACCGGTTTATCCGCTATCTCTATCCGCAATATTCGCCGCCAATTCCGGGGATGATTTTTTACTGGTCAGAATACTTAATATATTTATTGATTGTCTTTCGCTTCTGCTACTGATACTCATTTCGGTGAAGTTGTTCGATATTAGGGCGGCTGTTCTGGCAGCGGTACTGTTTATCTTCTATCAGCCGTTTATTCTGATGGCCGGAATGGTTTCTCCGGAGCCGCTGACCATCATGTTTATTCTTCTGATTTTATATTTGATCCTGTGCTGGTACGAAAAGGGAGACTATCGCTATCCTGATATGGCCGGGTTGATTCTCGGAATCCTGTTTCTGACAAAACCGACGGCAGCTCTGCTGTGTCTTCCATTCGGATTAGGTGTTATATATGATTTATGGCAAGAACGTCGCAGGTCAATTATTGGACTATCGGGTTCGGCGATTATGTTTGCCATTATTGTGATTCCCTGGATTATAATTAATAGTATCTACTATGGTAGTTTTTCTATTCGTGATCCGGAATATTCCGATGCCAATATTCGATCCAGTTCTTCAATAAAATATGAAGGTTACGATTTGGATTATACCGATGTTGATTTCTGGATAGCTCCAACGGCATATTCAATAAAAACCAATCTGTTTTCATACGGACATCTTCTCCTGAAAAAAACAATCAGACTCTGGGGCAAGCCGTACAATGATTTCAACCAGAGGTTTATTTTGGGGAGTAGTCTGAATTCGGCCTGGCACTTAATAATCGTCATAGGCGGGCTGTTCGGTGCCTTTATGTTCATAACAGGACCCGGCAAAGGGCGGATATTTTTGCTTTCGATTCCTCTTTATTATACATTATTGCATATCATCTTTCATTCTCTGGCCAGGTACAATCTCAATCCCATGCCTTTTCTGATAATAGCCGCTTCGGGCGCATTAATTGCAGTTGGGTCGTACATTCATGAAAAAGTCAATGTGAAGAATTTATGGGGATGGCTGCTTTTTGTTGCCGGAATATTGTTTATTCTCCTTTTCCCGGAAAAGTGGTTTATTCCTTTATTGGGCGTCAAACCGGGAGTAATTGCGTTAGTCGTTTTAAAAGCGATTATTCTGGTAGCCCTGGGAATAGTTCTTCTCGTGGCCGTATCATCGCGAATCGGTCATCGGGCGGCCCTCAAATCGATTACCATTCCCATCATAATATTATTGGCTTTATTGCTGTTTGTGGGACATCCCGCCGATTCATGGACAGAATGGAGTTGCCGGTTGGATAAACCCGATCAAAAAGCGGGCCTACGTATTTATTTTCCGCCTGATTTCCGTCTGGGCGAAAACGACCTGGTCAGAGTGGGAATTGATTTAACGACCAGTAAAAATTGCCATAGTCCGTTTATCATTACCTTAAACGGTGATAATGCACCTCTTTATATTCACCGCCCGCCGATAAACAGGTTTTATTACAACAAAATGACTTATAATGTTTTTGAGACTTTGTACGATTTTGGGCAGGAAGAGATGCGGGCGTGGCGTTTCATTCCGATCAATACTTCAGTTTTCAACGGTTATCTGGATTGTCATGGATTTATTGATATTTCCATAGGCACCGGGGCAGAAATGAAAGCCAAAGGTGAATTCCTTAACTTGTATGGTAATTATAAAATCGGAGGAGTCGACTCGTTAAATATCCCCAGCCTGACCCATCATTCGATAGAAAGATTCGTGGAAAAAGGCGATCCCCGGATATGGGTCGATTATAAACTTTCCTCCGATTCCGCGATTTCGTATTATATTGCCGATGACGTTTCCAAGAGGGCCGATTCAAGTGACCTTTCGCCCTCGACCGGTTACCAGGAAGGTCGGTATCGTATTATTATAGAGGTCAAGCGATTTGACGAAAGCAGGTATTACTATTAGGAGTGAATATGATAAATATCGGTGTCATTGGATGCGGATACTGGGGACCCAATCTGGTAAGGAATTTCAATTCGCTTAAAAACGCCCGTGTTTTTGGAGTGGCCGACAAGAGAGAAAAAAGGCTGGAATATATTTCTCGCCTGTATCCCAATATTGAATTAATTACTTCGAAAGCCGATGATATTCTGCACCATCCTGAGATTGATGCCATTATTATTGCTACCCCCGTTTCATCACATTTCACTCTGGCTATGGAGGCTCTGGAAAACGGTAAACATCTGCTGGTGGAAAAGCCGATGACTTCGACTTTAGAGCAGGCCGAGGTTTTGATAGAAACCGCCGAAAAGAAAAACCTTACGCTCATGGTCGATCATACTTTTATTTATACCGGGGCGGTTCGCAAGATAAAGGAAATCATCGCCAATGATGAACTGGGGGAAATTTATTATTTCGATTCGGTTCGGGTCAATCTTGGTCTTTTTCAGAATGATATAAATGTCATCTGGGATCTGGCGCCGCACGATGTCTCGATTATGGATCATCTGATAAATAAAAAACCCCGAACCATTTCTGCGACCGGAATGGCCCATTTCGATACCGGGATCGAGAATATCGCCTATATTTCGGTGATGTATGATGCTGGATTAATGGGACATATCCATGTCAACTGGCTGGCCCCGGTAAAAGTGCGCAAAACCCTGATCTGTGGATCACGAAAAATGATTGTTTATGATGATGTCGAACCATCCGAAAAGGTTAAAGTGTACAATAAGGGTATCGATTATATTAAACGGCGGGAAGAGGCTTACGATCTTCTGGTACAGTACAGGACAGGGGATATGCTCGCTCCCCGTCTGGAATTGACCGAGGCCCTGAATCTGGTAGCCGGGGAGTTTATTGATTCCATTGAAAACGACCGGCGCCCGCTGACTGACGGGCAGGCCGGATACCGGGTGGTAAAAATACTTGAGGCGGCCGGCCGTTCTCTTAAACAGGGCGGAAAGGTGGTTGACCTGTGATAGATGCCAAAATTGTCGGCGATGTCAGAATTTACGATAACGTCAGTATCGGTGATGGTTCGATTATATATGGACCAGCCGTGCTGGGTCAACCGGCGCGGGGGAAAAGCGACGGGGAGATATCGCTGGCTATCGGACGCAATGCTGTAATTCGTCCTTTCACCGTCATATATGCGGGGAACAAGATCGGCGACGATTTTCAAACCGGGCAGGGAGCGTCGATTCGAGAAGATAATATCATCGGCGATAATGTCTCGGTCGGGACCAATGCCGTTCTGGAATTCGAAAATAAAATCGGTAATAATTGCCGGATTCATTCCGGCTGTTTTCTGGAAATGGTAAGCTTGGGAAATTTTATTTTTATCGGGCCGAATACCGTTTTTACCGATGATCCGCATCCGATGAACTGCCCGAAATACAAGGAATGCGGCGGCGGGGCGATTGTCAGTGACTATGCCAAGATTGGGGCCAACTGCACCTTTCTCCCGGCGGTAAAAATCGGAACCGGGGCGCTGATCGGGGCCGGGTCGGTGGTGGTGAGTGATATTCCCGAAATGATGGTGGCGGCCGGAAATCCAGCACGGGTTATCAAACCGGTGAAAGATTTAACCTGTCGTATTGATGCCTTTGACCGTCCCTATATATGGTGGCCGTACACCCAGCAGGATGATTGATGACAGCACCGGTCAACAAAATCCTGGTCGCCTTATTTTCATACAATGAAGGGAAAAAACTGCAGAATTTGATCGGGCGTTTTCCACGGGTAAGAAATTATGATATTCTTGTGGTCGATGACGGCTCCGATGATGGCAGTCTTGAGTTCCTCCGACAGCAGGACGTTGGCTTAATTCATCATGACCACAATCTCGGTATTGGCGCCGGTATACGGGATGCTATCAACTATGGGCGTTCAACTGATTATGATATTATGGTCGTCATGGCCGCCAACGGAAAGATGTTGCCCGAAGAAATCGGGCGGGTTTTGGATCCGATTGTTTCCGGGCGGGCCGATTATGTCCAGGGCTCCCGTTATCTTGAAGGAGGAAAATCGCCCAATCTACCGTATTTTCGCAGAGTCATGATCCGGGTTTTTACCGTAATCGTGAATCTTTTTACCGGTTACCGAGGAACCGATATCACCTGCGGTTTCAGGGCGTACCGACTTTCCTTATTTGACGATCCGCGTTTCCGAATCGATCAGCCCTGGTTGAATAAGTACGAAATGGAATATTATCTTCAATATCATGTATTAAAGGGAAAATATCGAATGGCCGAGGTCCCGGTTTCAATGGTTTATCCACAGAGGAGGAAAAATTATTCAAAAATTAAACCGGTGATCGGCTGGTGGTCGATGATTCGCCCTTGGCTGTATCTTATCTTGGGAATTAAAAAATAGATTTCCATTTTAATCTTACGCATTTATGAAGAATTGGCAGAAAAAAACGGTGGCCTGGCCGCATACATAGTGCCCGGGCGGATTTTGGCCCGTTTCAGGGATGAGTCGGGCTTTTATTATGGCGCTACTAAGGGTAGTTATTTTCAATATTGACATCCATTTGGGACCAGCCTATAATTCCTGATACAACAGGGATTAAATATGGGTAAACTTATTCTGAAAATCTTATTGGCAATTGTTTTGATATCCATAATTGCAGGTTTATCTGTTTATAAATCGCATCTCAGTGCCAAAAGAGAGCAGGCGGACAGAGAGGCCTTGAAAGAAGAATATTTTCAAACCAGGGATAGTATAATCCTGCGGCAGTTTGATGATTCCACCCGGGTTTATATTGATTCAATTCAATATCTTGAGAAATTTTATCAGGATAGGATTGACAGCCTTAATACGTTTTACACCGCCCAGGAAAGCGTGTTGACGTCCAGGATCCAGGAACAGGAGGAAGCATTAAAAAAGAAAAATAATATATCGACCCCATCGACGGTAAGACCTCAAAAGCAGGATGATACTCATGAACGCATCCGGGATGACTATGATCGCCGTATAAATGATCTCCCGGGCGATTTGACCCGTTATGAGTTGAGGGTATCTATCGATGAGATTATCATCGAGCTTTCCGAGAAATATAAAATTTCTCCCGACTCGGTCAGACAGATTCTAAAAAAGTAATCGACTCGCCTCAAGGTAATTCGAAATATAATCAGTATCGTTCGGTACTAATTTCAGAAGGAATATTCTCGAAATATTAAATATTCGCGTTTATAAATAAAACCGTGGAAATCTCATGCTGATTACAAGTATTGGCGGTGGAATTCGTACCGTTTCTTATAAAATCACAAAGGCGTCAAGGTAATATAATGATAAGGCGGACAACATGATACGCCTTATTAGTACGATCGAAATGATATTTTAATTCAAATAAAACGCTTTTAAAACTTGACATTCAATTCAAACCGTGGCATACTATAAACAAATAGAATACCCACTTATTCTTGCCGCCATATTCTTTTTTGGGTTAGTGAAGCACCTTTAAACAGATCTTCTGTTGGGAGTTTAAGGAGGTGATGCCGACTTAGAGTTAAACCCCAGTTTTTAGCCCTTCATTTGATTTTTAACCGTAGTAATAGGCTAAGTGGGAGAAAATTATGCCCCCGAGAAAAGAAGCAGAGCAATTCGCCAGTTCTGGAACTAAAGATTGCTGGCATCCATACGGTCTTCAGAATTTAAGCCCTGAGAAATTCGTGGCCGTGGTTTCCAGAATTCTGGCGGGGAAATTCAATTTACTTGATTTAAAGTGGAATAAGGAATTACAGGTTAAATCAAACTGACATGTTTTTTCGCCCCGAAAAATGAGTCGCTAATCAGATATGTGGATTAAAAAGTTTCGGTTAAGACCGGCTATGAGCCGGTCTTTTTTTATGTTTTTTCATATTTCGCATCGGATAGAATGCCAATTTCATTGACAACCGGGATGAAATTATTAATATTTGCCGCCTGTATACTTTGTCTGAACCTATGGATATGATTGGTTGTAATAATGATGATGAAAATTGGCATAAAACAGGCTCTTGTAATATTGATTCTGGCCATCATTATAGCCATCCTGGTTAATACCGTATCTCCCCACAAAATTTCTTTTCAGGGCAACTGGCCGTCGGTTGACGGTTCCAGTGAGGTGGTCTTGCCACCGTCGGCTGACGAAAATGATCCACCTTTTATATCTCTTGATGAGGCTGCGGCCAAATTTCAGTTGCCTGGAGTAGTCTTTGTTGATGCTCGTGATCCGGAGGATTTTGCGGTGGGAAGAATCAGGGGATCGATAAATATCCCCTACGATTATATTGATGACTATTGCGGGCGTCTTGATGAAATTCCCAAAAACAGGGTCGTAGTAATTTACTGCTCCGGCTCGGAATGTGAACTGTCTCTCTTTCTGGGGCGCGATATGAAGTATGATGGCTACAGCAATATTTTTGTTTTTTACGGCGGCTGGCGTGAGTGGGAGCGAGCCAATTTGCCGATTGAAAGCGGGGACGGGAAATGAACGGTGATAAAATATTGAATAATGACTATCTTGGGTTGCTGGTTCGGCTGGCTATCGGGCTTATTTTCATTTATGCTTCGCTGGATAAAATATGGTCTCCGGGGGATTTTGCCCGGATTATGTACAATTATCACCTGGTCCCCGGGTCGTTGATAAACCTGACGGCCCTGATTCTACCATGGGTGGAATTACTCTGTGGTCTCTTTCTGGTTTTGGGAGTGTTCAAGGAGGGGAGTCTTCTGATTCTCAATCTTCTCGTAATCGTTTTTATCGTAGCCATCAGCATCAATCTCGTCCGCGGGGTCGATCTCGAGTGCGGCTGTTTTTCGGTCAGCTCCAAGGCCAAAAGCAGTGCCCTGTCCCTGCTCCTTCGCGATCTGGGATTGCTGATCCTGACTCTTTATGTTTTCTTCAATCGTTCCAGGCGTTTTATGCTGGCTCGTGCTCGCCGTTAGTTCCCGGATATTTTGGGAGTAATCATTATCATCAGATCGGTGGTCGATGTCTCCACCAGCCGATGTTTGAAAAGGTTGCCGAGAATCGGCAAAGATCCCAGGAAAAACAGCTTTTGTTCTGTTTCGATTTTATTTTCTTTCAACAAGCCGCCCAGGACGGCCGTTTCGCCATCCCTGACGGCGATTTTGGTTCGAACCGAACGTTCCGACGTAATCGGTTTCTGATTATCAGCTGAACCGGAATAACCGATTATTTCAGCCACGGTGGGCTGGACATCAAGAATTATCTCATTGTCATCGGCTATATGAGGAGTCACCAAAAGAGTGATGCCGATTTCTTCATCCTGGAAGGTAACGATATCTTGGACAGAACCGCCCTCACTGAAGCGATTGATTGTCTGAATCGGAACCACCGTGGTAGCTTTGATCTCGGCCTGATGATTGTTAATGGTGGTTATACGGGGATCGGATATCAATTTGGAGTGCCCGCTATTCTGTAAAAAATCCAATACCAGGCTGAGTTCGCCGACCGATAGTTTTCCCCATTCCCATTTACCATCCGGCAGGGCTATCTGGCCCACAGCTTCCGAGGAAGAACTGCTTCCATCCGATGATTCGCTCTCCAGATAAACCCCGTGAGCCCGGCCCTTGAGACTGGTGGGCCATTTGAAACCGACCTGGTCGCTCTGATCCATATTGATCTCGACCATCCTGACCTCAATGGCAATCAATGGTTCCGGCCGATCCAGTTGAGCGATAAAGGCCGCGACTCGCTCCGTCACTCCGGCCAGATCGACAACGGCCAGCTTGGTGGGGATGGGGGACCCTATTGACGTCGTGGTCTGGGTACCGCCCTCAATTATCCTGATCTTTCCCTTGGGCGACAGGAGATCTTCGGCGGCTTTGACCGCCGATGCCGGTGAAATATATTTAAGTTCAATAATCTTGATCTCGGTTTCACCGACGGCGTCCATGGTAACGGGCTTGATAACAATAATGTCGCCGCTGAAATAGAAATTGTAACCGTTGGATGCAAGAATAGCATTGAGAGCATCTTCGAGATTTACATTTTCTAATTTGACGCTGATGTTTTCATTGATTTCACCGGATTGAACCAGATTAAGATTATATTGCTGGGCAATCATATTGAGGACGGTGGTAATGGGAACATCCTCAAATTGAAGAGAGATTTTTTCTTTGGAATCAAGCGGCCCCGCCACGGCCAATGCCATGGCCAGCCAGTAAACTATTGTAACAGAAAAAAGCGCGTATTTCATGATATTCCCTTTGACAGTGTCAATTTGAATTGCAATCCATCTTTATCAAGAGCAACGGATTTTTCCATGATATCGACTATTATGGCCCCATTGACGGAATCACCCGTGCGGACGATGCGATTATTTATCACTGCGGAAGGATTGTCCCGGCTGTACAGGATTCCGCCCAGCACCCATCGCGGTGATTCAGCGGCAACCTCATCCGGTCGATCAACATCTCCGGGTTGCAGAAAAGGATCCTGCCCCCAGGGCAGGGATTCATATTTTTCAATATCAATTGCCCGTGCCGGGGGAGTCGATCTGGCTATCTCAGCTCGTACCGGTGGTGAAACCGGTTCCTGTTTTAAATCCCGGCTGTTCTTCCCGGTGAAATTGTATATACCCCAGGCCACCGCTACGACAAAAACGGCATATATTATTTTTTTTCTTTTATCTGCATTCATCAATTATCCTTTATTGTTCCCAGGATGGCCTTGAAACCATAAGTAACATCGGCAAAAGACCTGCCATCGGTCGGATTACTGACACGGCAATGATTAGTGCCGCGATAGAAATCCTGGGCCTCAATGAATTTTATATACTGCCCGATGTCTTTAAATTTTCCCCGTTGCCGGATTATTATATTCAATAAATGCGGCTGGTCATTGGTCGGCATGGTTCGATTCAGTTCCAGCAATTCTTCAACGGATGGTGATATTTCCACCAGATTCAGGTTGTGTCTTTCCGACTCCCGGGTTATACGATCGAATAGCTTGAGGAGATCTTCCCGGGTATATAACTTGGACAGAAGGTTTTTACGTCTTTCCGAAAGGGTTTGCTGGGCCTTAAAATATTGGGGAAATCTATCCATGATATTCCGATAATCATTCAATATTAATTCCGATGATGCCAGCGATGCCTTCAATTCCTTTTGTTTTTTTATTTCCGGAGAAACCAGAAAGAAAAACCAGGCGGCCAGAACAGCCAGCAGAATAATCAGACTGATGATATATCTTGTTTTCATAACACGGCATCCATTTCAATCTGGAAATCAATGGCGAACCGGTCGCCCCGGGGTTGTTTGCTGTGACGCTGGAGAGTGATGTTGTTATAGAAGGGAGAACTTTCCAGGCGGGCTATGAATTCCGCCAGAACGACTTCCGGCGGCGGATCTGCAGAAAGCGTCTGGCCGGATATGACCAGGGTCTTCCTGCTATCGCCATCCTGAAGATCGTACAAATTTAACTTTATACCCTGTGGCAAAAGCCGTGAGAGTTCTTTCATATTCAGATGGAGGATGGTTGGTTCGGATTTCAGTTTTTTCAGCAAATCGTTATCGGCCGACATCTGGAGTTTGATCTGGTTGTACATGTTATAAACCGCCGAATTACGGAAAGTCTCGACCTGTTCATTCTGCGCCCGCAATTTGTAATTTTCGATATCAGTCTGCAGTTTCAGGCCCGACCAGATTGCCATCAGGAAAGCCGTAATGACGATAAAAACAGGTATCATCAAAGCCGCGAATTTCCGATTGACTTTCTGTTCCCTGATCGCCGGTGGAAGGAAATCGATCAAATTGTATTCCGCCAGGCTCATGGCTACGGCACTGAGCGAAACCGGGATTTGCTCATATCGATCCGCCAGAACAGGGTGAATTCCGGACCAACCCTCAAGCGGAAAACGTCGAAATTCAATTCCGAATCGATCGGAAAGATTCTCGATTAATTCTGTTGAGTAGGATAAGTCACCATAAATGTAAACCTTGTCGGCCGAGGTGTTGGAAAATTGGCCGACATAATAATCAAGCGAATTTTGAATTTCAGTAACCAGAGATTCGGTGAAATATTCATACGTTGTCGGAGTTGCCGGACCGCCGGAAAGAGTGTCCGAACCGACCGAGCAAATATGCATGAACTCCAGATATCTGCCGCGATAGAAGGAAATCACGGATTTTTGTTTCTTAATATTTATAAGGGCATAGGTACGGCCGGGATCGAAGTCGGCCGTGTGCGGAAGCATATGGCCGATTGCCTCTAACTCGTGATAAGCGGCGTTTGGGTTCAAATCCAAAGGTTCGATAATGTCCAGTTTCTGATCGATTTCTTCCTTGAGAACCGCTATCAGGGCGCAGGAAAAATCCTCGCCGAGATCGGTTTTCCTGCGTTCGATTATGTTGAATCCGTAATAAGCGTTTTCGAGCCCGAATGGAATTCGCTTGCTGCCCTCCCAGAACAAAGCCTCATTAAGTTCTTTTTGCTTCATCCGGGGCAGAGTTATCAGGCGAAAGGCCGATTCCGATCCGCCCACTCCCAAAACATAATTGGTCAGGATTCCCTTATGTGTTTTTATGTACCTGTTTATTTCTTCGCCAAGAAATCTCCTGCGGTCATCTTCCGATACCGGGGTTTGGGGAATATAAATTTTATTGACATCGAGTATGCACGATCGATATCCATAATGCTTCGCAGTTGCCAGTTGAAGAGCGTTGTTGTCGAGAAAAATAGTGATTGTCCGGCCGAATCTAATTTGCTTTTTCCAATCGGTTCGGATATTGATTGACCCTGTTTTATTCCCCGATGACTGGATGGCCATTCCGGTTTTATTCTGAATGTCTACTGTCGTCATTTTCTGGTTTATATGCTGAAGGTTATTTCGCTATTGTCGCTGAACATAATTGTCACATTAGTTCCGTTCATGTATTCATAACCGGCACTTCCTGTTTGGGCATCACGAAACCGCTCCAGCCGGATCGTCTGTGATGAACCGTTGTTGATTCCCATGGTACTGCTGAAATCGACCTGATCTCCCGAACCATACCTCGGATTGGTCCGATTGGCCACAGTGTTACTACCCCAGCGAACTCGCTCGAAATAAGCCGCCGGGACATGGTCGTAGGTTACCTTGATCCATGATATGGAAACATTGGCGCCGGTATTGTTATAAATCTGAAAATATATATTTTGGCCATAAGTGCCATTGAGGACAGCCGAACCGGTCACATATTGCAGGCCGCTTCCGCTGGATGAGTTTCCTGCCCCCCAGAGGGCCGATCCGAAACGGATATTATTAACGACACTTGATTTTGGTAATACCGTGACATAAGATACCACCGTATCGCCGGTGGTGGTATTAACAGTGGTCATAATGTGATGGCCGATTGGAAGGCCGGAAATACTGTAATTGCCATTGGGGGAGGGATTGACCGCGGTCGAAGTCATGGCTCCAGCACCGTCAGGATATTCAAGTACGATATTTACGCCGGTGCTGTAAATTCCCGGCGGTATCCCTTCAGCATCCATAACCGATCCCTGGATGGTATTACTGGTCAAATCCGATACCGCCGAGGCGAATTGACGCGTGATAGTGGAACCCGATCCGGTCGATGTAATGCTGGTACCGCCTCCGTATATGTACAGAACACCCCAGGCATCCTTTTTAAAATCATCCGGTGTTTGCGTAAAATTGCTGCTGATATACGGTCCGTTCCAGGTGGCAAAACCGCCCGGCGTTGAAATCAGGGCATCAAGATCAGGCGGCAAGGAACCGACATCGCCGACATATCCAAAATCGGCCCGGGTGCCGTTGTTTATCAGATCCGGGTCCCCGGCTATGGCTTTGGCCAGGGCATTCAGTTCGGTTTTGGTTGATTCGACCCGGCCGGTTTCAATTACCGAATCCATTGATTTCATTGCCACCCCGGCTAGAATTCCGATGATGATTATGACCATCACCAACTCAATCAGGGTCAAACCCTGTTGTGATTTCAGCCTTTTTTCCATACTTCAGAACGTTGTTACAATGTTGGGCGTCACGCCCGTGGAGGTTACGGTCCTGTTGTTGGGATCATACACATAAGCGCTACCCCAGCTGTCAGTCGCGTAATTCTGCAGTGAACTGTCAAGGTACGGCCCATTCCAGCCCAGCCTGGTAATCCGGTCATAAACCGGAATACTGTCGGGCCTGATGACCAGATCCACCAGTCGTGAAGGAGGAAAACCCACATCTCCTTCAAAACCCCGGTCGATATATTGGCCTCCGGATATCACCCGGGCATCTCCGATTATGGCCGTCTTTATTCTCAGCATCTCGTCCTTGGTGGCGCTTATTTTCGAATTCTGTGTCATACTGCCGAATTTTGGAATCGCCACCGCGGCAATGATTCCGAGGACGACAATAATTATCACCAATTCAATCAGTGTAAAACCGTGTTGATGCGGCAGTTTCATTTTACCAGTTATTTTCTCCCGCGATATTGCTGTTGAGCCATATTTCCCCGGTATTGGGATTATAAGCCCAGCCGCCGCGTGTCCCGCTGACGGTTCCCTTGGCCAGAGCACTGCCATCGATTATGCTGTCCGCCGCATTCGCGTCGTATTGATAAGGATTAGCCGGAATACCCTGTTCCATGACCATGTCCTCCATTGTCAGGGTGTCAAGGGTTGGCCATGATGGTGTCCCGGTTTCGACCGCTTTATTGGCGTACCAGATCGAAATGCCGGACCTCAGTGCCCCTAGAGCGCCTCTGGCGGCCGCTTCTTTGG
Source organism: Candidatus Zixiibacteriota bacterium (assembly GCA_016933955.1). Taxonomy (NCBI): domain Bacteria; kingdom Pseudomonadati; phylum Candidatus Zixiibacteriota; species Candidatus Zixiibacteriota bacterium. The sequence goes on along the minus strand of JAFGTT010000024.1, from coordinate 24,629 downwards.
CCTCGGACGATATATTCGAATACTTGGGAATCGCCACCGCGGCAAGAATGCCGAGGACCACGATTATGATAACCAGTTCAATAAGCGTGAATCCACCCCGGTTGGATAGTTTTTTCAGCCGCATTTCAACTCCTTTAATTGATTTAATTGAATTGTTTCGTTCATTGTCATTATCGGTAAAAACAGGCATTGTCTTAATTTCCCCTATCCCTTGAATACCTGGATTAAGTTCCACATTGGCAAGAAGATAGCCAGGGCGACAATTAGCACGAAACCGCCCAGGACAATGGTCAGAATCGGCTCCAGAACGGCTGTCAGATGACGGGATTTGTAATCCACTTCCTTGCTATAATGATTGGATACTTCTTCCAGCATACTTTCAAGAGAACCGCTTTCCAGTCCCACCCGGATCATGTGGATAGCCATTTCGGGGAAGAAAGTCAGTTTGTTTCCCAGACTGCTCAACTCCCGTCCCTCGCGGAAGGAATCGGCCATTGATTTTATCTCCATGGTCAATTGGCTGTTTTTAACCACCCCCGATAACATATCGAGGGTTCGAACAACCGGCATACCGCTTTTCAGAAGGACCTGAAAGATATAGGAAAAACGGGCGACATTTCCCTTGACAATAAGGTCTCCGAATATCGGCAGAGTCAGAATTTTCATGTCAAGGAAGTGTTTGCCACCGGGCGTCGACCGAATTTTTCTGAAAAGGAAAAACAATATGACGGCCATGGCCATGGCCGGTATCCAGTAATGGGAAATAGTCTGATTTATCCAGATCAGCATTCTGGTCGGAAGCGGTAATTCCGCCCCCATCTTGGAATAAAAATTAATAAACCTCGGGATTACAAAACTGATCAGAACCACGAAGGCTCCGGTAATTGCGGCAACGATAAATATGGGATAGCGAATTGAAGATTTAATTTGCCGGTTTAAGGCCAGATCTTTTTCCAGCATATTCCCCAGTGATTCCATAATCTGTTCCAGAGTTCCCGATTGCTCACCAGCGGCGATGGAAGCGATGTAGATTTTGGGGAAGATATCCGGGAATTCGGCCATGGAATCGGCCAGCGAGCGTCCGGAATTAATATTACTGCGTATTTTGGCCAGCGCCTTGTTGAAATAACTTTTTTCATCCCCGATTTTTATAATAGCAAGAGCCTGCAAAATGGGTATACCGGCTCGATAAAGCGTCCCCAGGTTTCGCGTAAATAAAATCAGGTCTTCATACCGGTGGCTTTTCATAAAACCGAACAACCCGGCTTTTTCGGTATTTCTTTTCAGTTTAATACGGGTCGGAATCAGCTGTTTCCTGGCAAGTATGGCCGCCACATGTTTGCTGTCATCGGCCTGCACCGAACCTGTCTGCCGCTGTCCATCATGGGTCCGGGCTGTATATGTAAATGTTTTAGACATTGACCGGGACACCTTCCGGCAGAATTTCTTGGTCGGTATGTTTGCTGATGCTGATTACTCGAAGTAGTTCCTCAAGGCAGACCTCACCTGACTTGACCTTGGCAATACCGGCCTCGAATAATGGTCGGTAACCGCGGCTAAGGGCTTGTTGCCGAATTTGACCGTCCGAAGCGCCGGTAGCAATCATTTCGGACACGATATCATCCACCACAACCAGTTCGAAAATGCCGGTTAAGCCCTTAAATCCGGTCATTCGACAACGGCTGCATCCTGTTCCGCGATAGAATTTGGCGCTTTCCCTTAATCCGGTCAGACCGGCCAAATGCAGTTGATATTCCTGAGGTTGATATTCTTCTTTGCAATGGGGGCAATTGGTCCGCAATAAACGCTGCGCGAGAATCCCTTTCAAAGCCGAGGCCACTAGATATTTTTCAATTCCCATATCGACCAGTCGGGCGATACTGCCGGGAGCGTCATTGGTATGCATGGTGGAAAAGACCAGATGTCCTGTCAGAGCCGACCGCATCGCCATAATAGCCGTTTCGGTATCGCGGATTTCTCCGATCATGATTATATCCGGATTCTGTCGAAGAATTGACCGCAGGCTGTGAGCGAATGTCAGGCCGGCTTTTTCATTGGTTTGAACCTGGTTAATCATCTGCAACGAATATTCCACCGGGTCCTCGACGGTAATTATATTCTTTTCGATAGAATTGACTTCCCGTAAAACGGAATAAAGGGTGGTCGTTTTTCCGCTTGAAGTGGGACCCGTGATAAGAATCAGGCCTTCTTTTTTCTTTATCAGTTCCTGCCAGTTGGCCAGTAAATCGGGCGTGAAACCGAGAGCATCAAGCCCGAAATTAAGAATCCGGCGGTCAAGTATACGAATGACCACTTTTTCCCCGTGAATGGTCGGCAGGGTGGATACCCGCAGATCGATATCGGCCCCGTCCACGCGCAGAAACAACCTGCCATCCTGGGGCAGTCTTTTTTCAGAGACATCAAGATTGGCGGCCACCTTAATCCGGGAGATTATCTCGGATTGCAGATTTTTTGGCGGCGAGGCTTCTTCTTTCATGACGCCGTTGACCCTAAAACGGACCCTGAGCTGGTTCTCATCCGGTTCGATATGTATATCCGAGGCTTTATCCTTTACTGCCTGGTTGATCAACAAATTAACCAGTTGGACGACCGGGGCATCATCGCCGGCCACGGCCATTCCCTCGGCTATATTCTCAACCGGTTCTTCCTCGACCGCTTCATGATAGATGCCGATGACCCCGTGCATGGAATCAGCCACCGAGTAATACTGGTCAATAGCCGCATCGATTTCCGAGCGAAGAGCCACGACCCGCTTGATATCGCACCTGGTAATATATTTCAATTCCTCAATGGCAATAATATTCAACGGGTCAGACATGGCCACTGTCAGACCATCGGCGATTTTAAATATGGGAATCAAACCGTAACGACGGGCGACTTCCACCGGGACAAGATTGATTACCATGGGATCAATAACGATACTGTCGATTGACAGCTTGGGTATTTTTAATCGTTCCGAGATAGTTTCCACCAGTTGGTCCTCGGTAATATATCCCGATTCGACCAGAATCTGGCCGATTTTCCTGCCGGTTGTGGATTGTTCTTTGAGTGCCTGTTCAAGCTGAGCCCGGGTTATCAGCTCTTTTTCGATCAGGATATCACCGATTTTTTTTCTGGCCATTGATATTTTCTTGAAGCAGTTTATTTCTTATATTATTTCGGAATAATGACCGGTTCCCTTAACCGATAAAGTCTATGGTATTTATGAAGATATGTAGACTGCGAAAATTCCGGAGAAAAGACTGTCGAAGTATATAAAAAAGACTGGCTGTCGGTATGAAAAATAACGACCTGAATCTTATATGTTTTATAATGGCTATCCTGATGGTGATCCAGGTAAAAGCCGCAACATCCCGTCTTACTATGCCCGAATCCAAGGAATTTGGCCCGTTGATTGATACGATTATAATCGAAAATAACAATATTTTTGACACCGATTTACCGCGTTATGACACCTGGATTTATCGATGGGCCAATAAATTACATATTTATACACGGAGTTATGTCGTCAGCCGGGAAGTCCTTCAAAAGCCGGGCGAGCCATTCTCAAGGGAATTGGCCGATGAAACCGAGCGGAATCTCCGGGCCCTGCGATTTATATCCACAGCCTCAGTCGAATTCGGGATTGATCCGAGCGGGCGCAATATTATGCGAGTAGTCACCACCGATGTCTGGACGTTGACGGGCGGATTTTCAGTCCATCGCAACTCGGGGGAAGTAACCTATCAACTGGCTCTCAAGGAAACCAACCTTCTGGGTACCGGGCAGTATATCGATATGAATTATTTCTTTCGGGATTTTGATGAAGATTATGCGCATCTGACTTTTTCCGAAAGAAGATTGTTTGGAACGCGGCACTACCTGGAGTTGTTCTACGACGAAAGCCCCGCGGTTGGCCTGAAAGCGCTGTTTTTTGGGAAACCGTTTTATTCTCTGAATTCCAGATTCCAATATCAATTGTATCTGGCGGATATAAATCGAAGGGATGATTTTTATTCCGGAGGCAAAATTATCGGACAGGACGATGTCTCCGGCAGTGAGATAACAGCCCATGCCAATTATCGGTTTGGCAATTATTCCCAAAAGGTGACCGCCGGGATGGAAATTTCATATCAGGATACCAGAATTTCCAATCGCCGGCTTTACGAGGAAAATCTGAATTTCGCATTTCCGAGTGATAGTGTCTTTTGGAAAATCGAGCCGAGTGCGGTAATCGGCAACTACCATTATGTAAAGACAAAGCGAATTAACGAGATTGATAATATCGAAGATATTGCCCTGATCACCTCGGCCTCGGTGGGATATGGCTGGGTAATTGACGCCGGAAGCGGACATAAACTCCTAAATCATATCAACATCTCTAACAGGTATTCTGCCAAACCCGGCTGTAATTACTTTTTTATGACATTTGACTGGGATTGGTGGCTGGATGGCCCGGTTGACTTCAGAAAACGACAACATTATTCGATATTATATTATAACAACAGGTTACCATGGCTGACCATAATGATGCGGGGAAGTTATACCAGGGATTGGCGTCAGGATGACTCAAGGGCGCTTTATCTGGGCGAAAACAACGGTGTTAGAGGCTATAATAAAAATTTTCAGGATGGTGATCGAAGATTCGTGTTTACTCTGGAAAACCGATTCTTTTCCGGGCTGGAAGTTTTTACCACTCATCTGGGCGTGGTTCAATTCTTTGATATGGGCCAGAGCTGGTCATCCGGGGATGAATTTCAGGTCCATAATATGCTCTGGTCAGTCGGGGCCGGATTGCGACTCGGTGTTGCCAAGTTTTCCGGTTCAAAGGTCGTCCGGGTTGATTTCGCCTATGCCGGTCGGACGAAAAGCTGGCAGGTTTCTTTTGGAGTCGGCCAATATATGATGTAAACGCCTGGCTGAGAGTGACGTATAATTTAATATACTTGACAAAAATGGGTTTAAAGTTAAATTGTACTGGGGGAAGAAGATCTCTGCGCCGCCGCACTTTACTTGCCCTAAGTTATTGAGGCTGTGGATTATATGAATTATCTTCACATGGGTTTGGTTTTATTCCTAATTCTGGTTTTTTTGCCGGTGGGAGTATTGATGGCCGGGGCGGGCCCCAATTATAAGGCCGACGGCGCGGCTGAACTTATATCCGAGGATTATAGTCGCGGGTTAATAACGCGGGCCGACAGGATTTATTACAATTTGCAGACAATGTACGCTCCTGAGGCTTTGCCCGACCGCTATAAATCGCAAGTGGTCAGCCCGATGAAAAGCGGCACACCCCTTATCAATGAAGCCATTGATAATTGGGACCTTCTCAATCCGGATCAACAGGCCGTATTAAGCTCATACCTGGCGCGGCCGACCCTGCAATTAACCTTTATTTCTCTGGACGGTAAATTCGCCATTCATTATGATACTTCAGGACTTAACTCCGTTCCTCTCGAGGATCTGGATGCCGACAGCATCCCCGATTATATCGAACGAATAGGTCAGTATGCTGACAGCGCCTACAGGTTTTATCAAATCGACCTCGGTTTTCTTCCCCCTCCCGATGACGGTGATTCTCTTTATGATTTTTTCGTTTTCAGGATTGGCAATTATTACGGCGGCACCGTCAGGGAAAGCGCCGGTGATTCTTCATGGGGTGACTGGAGTTCGCATATCGAAATTCATAACACTATGGCCTTTGCTCCGCCCAATGATGATCCCGAAGGGCCTGTTGTCGGGGCTTTGAAAGTTACCTGTGCTCATGAGTACTTTCATGCGACGCAGATGGCTTATGCCTATAAACCATCACCGGATCTCTGGTGGACCGAGGGGACTGCTGTCTTTTTTGAAAATAAAACCTATGATGAGGTCAACGATCATTACTGCTATTTGCCGTATTTCTTTAATTACCCCGATACATCTTTGATAGACACCAACTATTTTTCGTGGACCTATCATGATTACAGCACCTTTATCTGGCCAACCTATCTGGTCGAGAAATTCGGAATAGGCATTATCCGGAATGTTTGGGAATATTTGCGCTGGTATGATGTCCTGCCGTCACTTGATTCTGCCCTCTACCCATTTGGGAAAACAGTTCAGGCGATTTTCCCGGAATTCACAGCATGGAACTATTTCACTCAAGATCGAGCTGATACAGCCTATTACGATGATGGGGCCGATTATCCTCATATACTGATTGACCAGGTTGTGTTAACTTGTGAGTTTACCGGATTGACAGCCTATCGGCCCCCTGATGGCCTGGCCAGCAATTATATCCTGACGGTGAATAATCCTTCCGGAAACGGGCTGTTAATGCTCAGGTTTGACGGCAGTAATTCCGTCAAATGGGGTTTTTCATATATTACTTTTGACGATGATATCGCCGACCTGACAACGGGGTGTGCTGTCTCATCTGTAGGGAAAACGGATTGCGCCATTTATGATTTTGCCCGATACGACTCCATGGTTTTTATACCCTGTGTTGTTTCTCAGTGGCAGGATGATAACCCATACGTATTCGATACGGAGATACACCCATTTGGAGATGTTGATGGTTCCGGGGCGGTTAATATACTTGATGTCACTTATCTTATGAATTACCTGTATAAAAACGGTCTCCCTCCCAAATACGCTTATTATATGGGTGATACCAATTGCAACGGGCAGATTAATATTCTGGATGTATCTTATCTTGTATCCTATCTATATAAAAGCGGACCGGAACCGTGCGGATATCGCGATTGATATTTAAATAGACAAATAAACGAGATTTCAGCCCTTTTTTGACAATAAATTATGGGAAAAATTTTCCTGTTGGCTTTTAAAAACGTGTACTTATGTGGAAAATGCCTTTGATAAACTGATAATTCGACTATTCCAATCCCTGATGTACTATCTGACGGTCTTATTTTACAGACAAAATTGCTTTTTTCCCTTGACTAATGTTTTTTAAATAATTATAAAGTCATTAAAGGACGTTTTTACACCTGAATCTGCGGTTCGATACACGTCGGAGATAACAGGGAAGTTTTCAAATTGATGAGGGGGAAACATGGGTTCCGAATTTGGACCTAAAATTCTGATCTGTGTCGAGTGTGGTCAGGAGTTTGTCTTTACCAGCAATGCTCAGGAGTATTTTGCTGAGCGGGGGTACACGGAAGACCCCAAACGATGTAAGCATTGTTATATGAAGCACAAGCGGAATAAGCAAACCGGCCAGGAAGAGCTTACACCTGATGAGACTGACTCGCTGCAACCACGCGGCTGAATGATAAAAGGCCTCCGGCATTGCTGTCAGAGGCCTTTATCGCAACAGGCGAGCCGTGGGGGAGAAGACGGCTCACCGGAAAAAACACCACCGATTATTTTACCAGAATCATTTTCCTGACCTGCCGTGTGTAATCGGTAACGATTTCGTAGAAGTATATACCTGAGGATACCGGTTGCCCGGAGGCATCAAATCCTTCCCAGATAATTTCCGTCGATCCGGCAGGGTAATTACCCCCGGCCAATTCAACGACTTTCCTCCCCAATATATTATAAACAGATAAAGTCAGGCGGCTGGGCGCAGGTAATTCAAAACGAATTCGAGTTGAAGGATTAAAGGGATTTGGATAATTTTGATCCAGAATCAGACAATTCGGCATCAGATTGGATTCCGGATTATTAACATCACTGGTGTACGATATCTGGAAATCGGCTGTCATGGTCAACGATGCGTCTGATATATCACTGACCGATACAGACGTCATAACATCGGCATAGGAATTCGAACTTGGCGACGAAAAAGCGGTAAAGGCAGTATTGCCCGAATTTCCAGGAAAGGGATCGCCCCAATCACCTGAGGATAGAAGTTTTTCCAGCTGGAAAAGGCCATCCCCCTGCTCCAGGGCAACCCCGAAATGTCCGCCGGAGGTATGCCCCGGGTACCATTCATTATCGTTAGGAGCCATGGAACCCAACAGATTCTCATCAATATGCCAGATAAGCAACCCCGCACCCGGCAAATATGTATCGTAACCAACCTTCTGCCGGTTTTCCACCAGGTAGTACTCATTGCCGATTGTCCCGTTATTCCAGAGGCGATAAATATTTCCACCGTCTTCGACATTATCAATAAGAACATTACTGGTATTGGATATGACATTAATATGTTCCTTAAATCCGAGTTCGATTCGTGACCAGGCATCCAGTTCCGCCGGACAGGCCCCCAGTCCACTCGGCCCATTCCAACTGCCGTAACTCATAACTGACCAACGGCCTATTCCACGCGAAGAATAATCGGTATCATAAAGATCGGGTAAGCCAAAAATGTGGCCGAGTTCATGGCAATATACACCGCATGTCATATCCCCCGGTACAAGCCAGTATTCGGGCTGAATATCGTAATCCCTGATTCTCACGCCATCTTTATATACAGACATCATGGTACTCCATTTGTGAGACCAGATATCGCTGTTCTGGTGAGTATATTCCGCACCCGGACCGGTATGGATTAATATCAGGGCATCGACTTCTCCATCATCATCATTGTCGTATTGTGAAAAATCCACCCAGGGATCGACCAGGGTAACCATATCCTCGCATAATTTCTGGGTATTCTGGGGATAGGCGCCGGTTCCATTTTGACTATTGCAATAATAAGCATAGGTCTGTGGTGCCGAAATCCAATTCAGAGACGAAGGAAGATTTACTGTGACAATATCGAGTTGACCATATGATACGGTGTAATAATAATTCCGGACAGTATTGGCTTTATCGACAAACAAGAGGGTATCGAAATTCTCCGCCGCCACCGAGGCGGTTTTATCGGAAAACTGGATTAAGATGGCCAGGGCGCGAAACTGCCCTGAAATCGATGCTTTGGACGTCGGGATTAACTTTTTCGAAGCCGCTCCGATACCCCGGCTGAGTAACATCGGCCGCTGATCGAGATAATATGGCAGAGCCTTGCCTGCCCTCAGGTGTTGTTCAAGTGTCACGGGATTAGGGGGCATTGCCCAAGCGGTCGACAGGAGACCGGTCAATATATAAATCGCCAGTTTCCTGATTATTTGTCTGGTCAGGATAGCCATAAGATTCTTCATCATCAGGGGACTCCGGTTAGAATCTCAGGCCGACCGAGGCCGCCAGATGAAGACCTTTGGAGGCCTCGAAATCGAAGGAGCTGTGATTGGATACGGCCAAATCCAGATAAAACAGTGGCAGGTTCAATCCCAGACCGCCGGAAACAACCGAGCCTTTGCCGCCACCGGTGGCGTATCCGGCCCGCAGGGGCAGGAAACCGATTAAATGATATTCGATCCCGCCCGCCAGACGTGGTTTGGAGGAGGCGCCGGCCGCCAGTTTAAAACCCTGGATATAGTCGATCGCCCAGAGCAATTTTCCGCTGGTGTTGGCCAGACCGATGCGCATGACCGACGGCAAAGTGGATTTGAAGTCGTCAATATCTTCACTGTAATCGTCAGATACGACTATGGAATCATCTTCCATGTTGTCAATCGTCAGAGTGTCGAATTCAAAATGATAGTAGTGTTCCTGAGTTTCATTGTTCCAGGTGATATTGCTGATAAAATTGCTGAAGGTGATACCTGCGGTATAGCTATCATTCAATCTCAGGGCCGCTCCGATATCGACCGCATAACCGGTTCCACCGACGGCTGTTCGGGCAATCATGGTTCCTTCGCCTTCAAAACCGGTGGCCAGCGTAACCACCCCGCCGCGCAATTCGATCACCTTTTCATAGGCCAGACCGCGGATATATTTAACGGTCGCACCGAGAGACAACTGCCGGGTTCCCGATTTGTATATGGATTGCCCAAAGGAAAGCCCGGCCGAAGCATAGGCGATAGCCTCGCTATACATTCCCTCCAGCGAAAAAGTGTCATTGACCTGATTACCCATCAGGAATAATTCCAGGGCGTCTTTTCCCAGATTGGCCTCGGTAGCGGCAAACCCGTTTATCGATAGCACCATTGAACCCATGGCCAGGGACATCGCTCCAGCCTCAGCCTCGGCCGAAATCACCAATCCTTCCGAGGGAATCTTGCCCAGAATGACTGACTTATCATCCTCGGTCAAAATGGCCCCGGTGTAATCATTATAATCCGCCAGAGTAAAGCTGTTATTGACAATCTCCGCCCCAACTCCGGCCAGAACCAGGCCATTCTGGCGGTATCCGGCCAGACCGATATTAGCGGGATTATAGAGAGCGGCGTCACTTCCGCGCGCCAGACCCATATGGGCCCCGCCCATGGCGACCGCCCGGGCCGAGGACAAACCGACGGCATGGACCGAGCCCGATATGGCCATAAGCAATAAACCAATTATCATAATTTTGATTTTCATATTTCCCCCAAAGGATTTGTATTTCGACTCATGATAGTGACTCATGGTGCACCATTAAAATTCGCCGTCGAATTTGTATTCCACCTCGACCAACCCCTGTACCGTGACATAATCAGTGCCGGTTATTTTAACCGGCTGGCCGGCCGAACCGACCAGGGTGATGGTCTGGGTGGTGTAAATATTTTCATTGTTGAGTACCTGAGCGTCACTGCTGTCGAGGACTATGGACAAGACTGATTCGGTGGCCTCAGTAACGGTGTTCCCCGACGCAACCTGCCCGGCCTCGACCGCCAGTGGACCGATCACGACCCGGGCCTGCTCGGCATTGAGATGGTCGGGATTACCATCCATATAGAACTCAACCTCCACGCCAATCGGGAGATGATTAATTATGGTCGGTGTGAAAGTGGCCTCGATCAGGTGATCGGTGACCAGATCGATATCCTCGGTATCGATATCCTCCGAGGTAGTGTCACCGGCAAAGGTTGCCCGATTAATAATCAATTCCAGAGGCGATGTTAGCCTGAGGCGCGGGACGATATGGGATTGTGTTGTAATGGTCCCGCTGGAACTGCCATCACCGAAGTAGGCCAGGCCGCTGACCGTCAGATAGGCCGGGACGGGATTCAAAAAGGCCGCCAGATTGGAATCGATTATATAAGTGGTCACCGGATTTGCCGATGTTCCGGGGTCGATTATCCCGGCTATATTCAGGGTCTGACCACCGTCACCGGTGATGGTTATATCTAGAGCGCCGGGAAATTCGATGGCGTTTTCGATTGCCACTTCCAGGACAGCGCTGACCAGTTGAAGGGAATCAAATCCCTTTGGCAAATCGACGTCGACATCAATATCATCGAAAGTGGCCTCGGTGGAATCAATTATGCCGGTCAATGACGAGAAATCCAGACGCGAAATAAATGATGTTACCAGGAAAGCATCGGTGGAATAAATGAGAACCTCGTTGGGTGCCGTAGAGTCAATCCGGGCGGACACGTTAATATCTACTGCTTGCGGCATGGTCTGGTCGCTTGGTGAGAAGTCATACCCCGCCAGATCTATATTGACCACGGATGTATTATTGGCGAGGACGGTCCGATTAATTGAAAAAGGAATACCTCCAAGGGAGAAATCAGGAATAGTAATATCCAGATTAGCATTAATATTAGAGCCGTTTTGCAGGGTGAATTGTACATTTCCGGATTCAATAATCGCGGAAGTAACGGTGTGTTCGGATGAAACGGTAAAGGCTTCCGAAAAATCCTTTACAATCTCCGGGACTTCCGCCTGAGCCGCCGATACAATTAAACCATTGGCAAACGAAACGGAAGATGAAATCTGGCTTTCCGATAAAGACAATCCCGATCCACCGGTAGTGAAGGCATAAATAATTAGACGAAGCTGGTTTGATATATTTTTCCCGCTCAGACCAATCTGGATGGAATCGGTGGCCCCGGCTTCAATAGCAGGCTGACCCGGGTAATTGGGAAATGATGCCGTGGTGATTGTCTGCGAGGTGATGAGGTCGAATAATTCTACCCTGACCGTATCGAAATCAACCGGGAAATCATTCACAATTCTAACATAAACTGCCCCGGATGTGATATTTGCCCAGCTGAAGCCGTCGATATCGGGAACATTAACGACCATATCAGGCAACCATCCAAAGGGGATGTCGCCGATTCCCAGACCCAGGCCAATATCAAAAGCGCTTACCGTTGAGGGAGGCGGTTCATCGGGATTAATGGTGACCAGTCCAACGGTATTCGAGATGACACGGGTTGTCTGCGGGCTGGACAAATCCTCGGATACATCGATAGTATCTAGTTCCGTTTCGAAGGTGTACATTATATCGCCGGTGAGAGTATCAATGGTCAATCCGGGCTGGTCGATTTTGTCGATGATCTCGGGCATCAGGTAAGTTCGGTTGACAGTCGGAATGGTTAGATTCGTAGTCCAGGTGGGTGATTCGGGCTTTTTGATAGTGCACCTGACCGTTGTCAGGAAAATGGAGATTATAATAAAGCCCAGCAGGAATTTCAGACCATATTTAAGAAAAAAGGAGTTGGTTAGGCGTTGATGCCTGACCGGTCTTCGGATTGTGACAGTATTTTCTTCCATAAATTCTCCCCCGTAATGAATATTTCACAGTTTTTGTTTTTAATCCGAGCAAAGCCGGTGCCCGAATTTACTGGCGCCGTAACCGAAGGCAGGACAGACTGATAGCTCTATCAATGGGGAAATCGTCCAACAGCAAAAATATGGGGTGGGTCCCATATCCTGTGGAGTAAAAGATAATTGACTTTATCTTTGGAGGGATGTAAAATAGACCTATGGGGATGGCTAAGTATGACAGACTGCTCTACATCCTGAATTTACTGCGAACCAGACGAAGTCTCAATGCCGGTAGGCTGGCCAGAGAATGCGGAGTAACTGAAAGGACCGTTTATCGCGATATCGTCGCCTTATCGGAGGCCAATATCCCGATTTATTACGATCGAGGTTATAAATACGCCAGTGATAATTTCCTGCCGCCCCTGAATTTTAATATCGATGAGTATCTCACGCTGATAACCGCCTTGGAATCATCGCCGCTTTACAAAGGTGGTCCCGGGTATAATCTGATTAAATCGATAAAAGGCAAAATCGAAGCCTGCCTTCCACCGGCCGTCAAAGAAAAAAAGAAATATTCTCGACCCAAAACAAGGATTGATATCAAATCAACCCAGAGCGTCAATTTTTCTGATAAATTCTATGCCGCGGTGGAAAGAGGAATCGAAAATCATCAGGTCCTGGAATTGACGTACAATTCAATCCAGAGCGGTATCATCACCCGTCCGGTGGAGCCGTATTTCCTGATTTTTATTGAAAAGGCCTTTTATTTTGTCGCCTTTTGTCAATTACGCAAGGCGCTGAGAACATTTCGTATAGATCGTATTTTGAAAATTTCCGTTACCGATGAACACTTTCATCCCCGCCCCGATATTAACCCGGCCGAATACTTTGCCGGCAGTTGGGGAGTTTTCAGTGGCGATCCAGTGGAAATCGAGGCCGTTTTCAGCGGAAAAGCGGCCCGGATTGTCGGCATGAGTCGGCATCATCCCGGAGAAAAGGTCTCAAGATTTGACAATGATCGAATCAAATATCAGGTGACTGTCAGGGGTATTGAAGAAATCTGCCGCTGGTTGCTGGGTTATGGAGGAGAGGTTCGGGTGATTAAACCCGATATTCTGAAAAACGAAATCAAAAGGAGGGCAAAAGCAATATTACAGACTTATAAATAGTGGATCCGCCAGATTTAATAAACACCTTTTTTACTGCAGGTTATCACACCAAGAATCACATCAGTCAGTCAAAAGCTGGGGCATATTAAATAATAATCCGCGCTTCAATCATAAACAGGGCAAAAAATAGAAATTCTTGCATTTTCACTGACAGGAGATGTCAGGGGTGAGTATTAACTTGGGTTTGCTTTTTTAGGGAGTGGGGAGTTATGTCCAAAGCGGAAAGATTGTTATTCATCGTCAACCTGTTCAGGACCCGAAAAAAACTTACATTGGAAGAATTGCAGCAGGAGTGCGGGGTTTCAAAACGGACCGTTTTCAGGGATATTCTGGCCTTATCCAGTATGAATATCCCCATCTATTACGATAATGGCTATCGGCTGGCTCGCGATATTTCATTGCCGGCTCTCAATTTTACCGAGGATGAGCAGGAATTGATAGGTTTCTGTTTGCGGCGATCATGCCTTTGCAAGTCACCGGCCCTGAGATTAAAACTCCGGAATATCGAATTAAAAATAATATCTGCTATTCCTTGTTGTAAAAAGAATAATCTAAGTGTCGGCCGGATTTTATCTTCTGAGAAGGCTACGGCCTTTAGTCCGGAGAAAGATTTGATAATCGCTACATTTCTGCGGGCAATGTTTAGCAATACGGAATTGATGGTGACTCTTAAAAATAAAAAGCAAATTTATTCAGGATTATTCGCTGTATCCCTGAATGTCGAATCGGATTCATGGATGCTGGTTATGACAAACCGTTGTCAGGAAAAAACGATCAGCATCCCGGTGGAAAAAGTCGGTCATTTAAAAGTAATTTAAATTCGTGACGGCCTCTTTACACAGAGTTTCAATAAGTTAGCCCAGTTTTTAGTTGACTATTAACGGTCTATGGCCTATTTAGCCCAATATGGGCTTGTTAAATGCCAGAGATGTTGCTTATACCGGTCTTATTGCCGCGCTGTATGCGGTGCTGACCATTGTCCTGGCCCCGATAAGTTATGGAGTCTATCAGGTCCGGATTTCCGAATCGCTGACGGTTTTGCCTTTCATCTATCCGCCTTCAATTATCGGTCTCTTTGTGGGATGTCTGGTGGCTAATATTTTCGGCGGAAACGGACTCCAGGATATTATCTTTGGTTCTTTAATTACCCTCGCGGCGGCATATTTAACATATCTCTGTTCCCGGTTGAAAAGCAGTAAAACGGGCATGGCCTTGGCGCCTCTTCCGCCGGTTCTTTTGAATGCCTTCGGAGTGGCGGCCTATCTTGCCCCGATAACCGGTATGTCTTATCTATTCGTGGTCCAGATGATTGGACTGGGCGAACTGGCTTCATGTTATCTATTGGGCATGCCGCTGTTGATTTATTTGAGTACAAGAAAGGGCATATTTTCGAAAATTCGTTAGATGTATAGGAGAAAATAATGTCCCAATTGGGAATGAATTATAATACTCAAGAATATCATTACACCCAAGACCCCACATTGTTGACGAAATTTTTGAAGGCTATTTTATGGATTTCATTGGGTATCAGCATACTTTCTCAGATATCAGATTTTATGCAGATGAATCTTCTTAACTCCGGCACGATTTCGATGTCAGAGGCAGAAGCTAATGACAATCGTCAGCGAATCATTGGAATTCTACATTCGGTTGCATTCATCGGAACTGGTATTGCTTTCCTGAAATGGATATATAGAGCTAACTCAAATTGCCATGGATTCGGTGCACAAGGTATAAAATTCATCCCTGCCCGGTCGATAGGGTATTACTTCATGCCAATCATAAATCTTTACAGACCTTCTGGCAACTCTGTTACGCATCGTTGTCAGCAGGTTATGTTGTGTGATATGAAAAATAATATTGAAATGGATGGTCAATATGGCGAAATGCTTGATAATCTACGAAGATCATAAATATGAGGATTTTTATCCTTTAACCTGGATCCGGCCGGTATTTTTTCTGAGACCGGGTATCAGGTCGATTTTTGAAAAGGTAATCAATTCTTTTGGCGGCTACGCGCCATACCTGTTTTGTCGGCCCGAAATCGCTCAAATTGCCGCCGAGCAGACTCGTTACCCGGTTAATGATTTTGAGGATAAGGGATTTGACGAAATCATTTTTGTTAATGGCGCTATCAGGCCGAATCTCGATTTTTTTGAAGCTCTGAAAAAGGCCGGCCGGAATGTTATCCTTCAATCAGGGGAGGATGTGGCCGCTTTTAAAATGATCGGCACATTGCCTGAGAGAGAATATACCCTTCTGAAGAATGGTGATCTGGGCGGTTTTTTTGATAAATTCCGGCAATCCGCTGAAACCATGGATATTGAAATCAACCTGTATGGTCATCTCTGGGACTTGGTGGATAGTATTGAATCCGAAATAAAAGATGATTTCGAATATTTCCGTCATCAGAATGATGACGACGGCTTTCTGATCAGTTATGACAATATGGAAAAAAGAAGCCGGATATTCCCCGGGGTGAACTTCCTGGGAGTTGAGAATATATATATCGCTTCTGATGCGAGCGTTTTACCCGGCAATGTTATCGATGCATCCGCGGGGCCAATATTTGTCGGGAGTAAGGTTCGCATCGAACCTCATACATATCTTGTAGGGCCGACCTATATCGGTCGCGAAAGCCATCTGGTCGGCGGCAAAATAACGGCCTCTTCCATCGGACCGGTCTGCCGGGTTGGGGGAGAGTTGGAGGAATCGATTATACAGGGCTATACCAATAAATATCACGCCGGCTTTGTCGGCCATGCCTATCTGGGCGAATGGATTAACCTTGGAGCAATGACGACCAATTCGGATTTAAAGAACAATTATGCGACCGTCAGCAGTTATATCAATGGCCAGAAAATCGATACCGGTCGGCTCAAGGTGGGGTCTTTTATTGGTGATTTTACCCGGACGGCCATCGGAACTCTTTTAAATACAGGAATAAATATCGGTATATGCTGTAATCTGATATCGGATGGGATAATAACCGATGGCGAAATTCCGCCCTTTACCTGGTATTCTCCCCGGCACAAAATGAACTACAGCTTTGTTAAAGCAATGGAAACGATAGATCGGGCTATGTCCCGAAGGGATATGAAATTATCCGATGCCATGCGGAAAAGATTGGAGAATATTAGCGTTCAGGCCCTTGACAAACAGAAATAGTCTCCTCAAATTATTACAGCTGTGATGGCTTATGTCGATATGTTGAAGTAAACATGTTATTAAACAGCGACTTAAAATTCAGACCCGGTCTGGTTTACCCGAACGTTGAAGGGATTGGGGTTGTCTGATGCCGGAATTTCGTAAAGACCCGATAATGGGACGATGGGTGATCATATCCACCGATCGGGGTAAACGTCCGTCGAGTTTTGGCAATCTGCCTAAACACGAAGAGCCCAAGATGTGCCCGTTTTGTCCGGGCAACGAATCGAGTACCCCGCCGGAGATTCTGGCTTATCGGAAAAACGGAAGTGAACCCAACAAAGCCGGATGGTTTCTTAGAGTCATTTCGAACAAATATCCTGCCCTCAGGGTCGAAGGAAAACTGGATCGCGAGCCCCAGGGTATATATGATAAGATGAATGGAATCGGGGCCCATGAAGTCATTATCGAGACTCCCGATCATGCCCGGGACTTAGCCGATTTAACCATTGATGAAATTAAAAACGTCCTCTGGTCCTATCGTGAAAGAACGCTGGATCTTCAAAGAGACCATCGATTCAAATACATTTTAATTTTTAAAAATCACGGTGAAGCGGCTGGGGCATCGCTTGAACATACCCATAGCCAGCTCATTGCCACACCGATCATCCCCAAGAAAGTGGAAGAAGAAATAAACGGAGCTGTGCGGTACCATAATTTTAAAGAGCGATGTATTTTTTGTGATATTATCAAGCAGGAATTGAATGACAAGGTTCGGATTGTCAGCGACTATGGAGACTTCGTGGCCTTCGAACCATTTGCCTCACGTTTTCCGTTTGAAACCTGGCTGATGCCCAAACAGCACATTTCCCATCTGACCGACATTGCCGATGATAACTATCGCTATTTGGCCGAAGCCCTGAAAGATATATTAAACCGTATCCGGATTGCTTTGAATAATCCGCCTTTTAATTATATTCTTCATTCGGCCCCGGTCGGACATGATTATGATGAAGTCTATCATTGGCATATAGAAATTATTCCAAAATTAACCAAGATTGCCGGTTTCGAATGGGGTTCGGGATTTTATATAAATCCCACTCTTCCCGAGGATGCGGCTGACTTTATGCGGAGAATCGACACATCACAGGCCGAAGAACTTTTCGGTGTTTCCATTCACTCGTAGGTGTTATGGGTGGTTTGAAAATAGCCTTTATCACGCCGGAAGCGGTTCCGTTTGCCAAAACGGGCGGGCTGGCCGATGTTTCAGGTGCCTTACCACGGGCGGTAACTAAACAAGGGCATTCCGTTAAACTCTTCATGCCGAAATATCGTCAGATCACACGGCAGTATCCGGGTTTGAAAAGATTGAATATTGAATTGGATATTCCGGTCGGTCGGAATAATTTTAGGGGCAGAGTGTTTGTTCTGCCGGACACCGAGGGTAACCCGGAGTATTATTTTATCGATAATGATTATTTTTTCGATCGCGAGGAATTATATCGCGATCCGGCCACGGATAACGACTATAGGGATAACGACGAGCGATTTATTTTCTTCAGCCGGGCGGTTCTCAGAACGCTAAAATTATTGGATTGGCGCCCCGATATTTTACACGCCAATGACTGGCAAAGTGCCTTGGTTCCGGCTTTCCTTAAAACCGAATATTCCCTGGATAACTTTTATCAGGGCGTAAAATCCATCTTTACGATACATAATATGGGATACCAGGGGAAATTTCCGGCGGCAGCCTTTGAAAAAACGAATCTTGATCCTGCCCTGTTTGCCGCAACCGGACCGTTTGAATTCTGGGGCGATGTCAATTTCATGAAGGCCGCCATAGTCTATTCCGACAGGATTACAACCGTTTCGCCGACTTATGCCGAAGAAATCCAGAACAGCGATGAATTCGGTAAGGGTCTTCAGGGGGTCCTGAAAGAGAGATCCCGGGATATTGTGGGTATTATCAATGGCGTCGATTACACTATCTGGTCCCCGAAACGTGACTCCCAAATACCGCATCATTACTTTATCGATAACCTGTCCGGCAAGAAAAAGAATAAGCTGGAGCTCCTGCACCTGTGCAATTTTCCTCTTCGAATCGAACAGCCCTTAATTGGAGTAATCTCCAGACTTGATATTCAAAAGGGATTCGACCTGCTTGAAGATATCATGGATGACATTATGAGCCTTGATCTTCAATTTGTCCTGCTGGGTACGGGTGATGAAAATTATCATGACTTCTTCAACAGTATTGAAAAAAAATATCCCGACCGATTCAAGGCTTTCTTAACCTTTGATAACCGTCTGGCTCATTTGATCGAGGCCGGATGCGATATTTTTTTGATGCCGTCGAGGTATGAACCCTGCGGACTGAACCAAATGTACAGCCTGAAATACGGGACGGTACCGGTTGTCAGAAAAACCGGCGGTCTGGCCGATACCGTAATCGATTTCGATGAAAGAAACCTTACCGGAACCGGTTTCGTTTTTGAAAAATACGATTCCATGGAACTTCTGGCGGCCATTAGAAAAGCCGTTCAGTTGTATAGCCGGCGGAGGATCTGGCACAAAATCGTCAAACAAGGAATGAGTCGGGATTTTTCATGGGATAATAGTGCGCGTCGATATATAGAGCTGTATTATAAATTGAAAGACTGATGCATACCAGTAGCGCATCAAAAAAAAGATCCGGAAAAAGTCACAAACATTCTCAATCCGATTATCGAATCGGGCTGATCCTTCTGATATTAGCCATAGCTATTCACATAGCCATGGCAGTTTGGTTTAATTTTACCCAGGATGATGCCTATATCAGTTTTAGATATGTCGAAAATTATCTTGACGGTCACGGACTGGTTTTCAATGCCGGAGAACATATCGAGGGTTATACTAATTTCCTCTGGACAATAATACTGGTTCTGGCCCGGATGGTCGGATTCAATATTATCCTGTTCTCCAAAATTATGGGTGTTATATGTGGTGTGGGGACTATAATCATACTCTATTTCCTGTCCGGTTTGATTATCGGGAATGAGCGGCTATACCGAGGTATGATTGCTCTTATTCTCGGATCCGCACTCTCTTTTGCATACTGGACAATTTCCGGTCTGGAAACGGCCGCATTCAGCGCGGCCATGACGGCCTCATTGTATCTTTATCTGAAGCGGTCGCATCTTACCGGTCCGTTGCTGGTACTGGCAACTCTGCTTCGTCCCGAAGGCGGGCTTCTCTTTATGATAATAATTATCTATGAAATGGTTGTTAATAGACGTCTAACGTCACTTCTGGTCGGAATATTATCGGTTTATGTTCTTTCTCTTCTGCCGTATATGTTTTTCAAAATTGTTTATTACGGTGGAGTGATCCCTAATACCTTTTATGCCAAAACGGGACTCAGTCTTGATAAACTTGCCGATGGGTTGGAATATGTGGCCAAGTATTTCTGGCATTATCTAGGAGCCGGAGTATTCCTTCTTCCGGCTCTTTATTATCTTAAAAAGTCTTCCCAATCGGTAAAATCCATAGCTCTGATTTCCATTTGTTATCTGGCTTATATAATCCTGATAGGGGGTGATGTCCTTAAAGTCCATCGCTTTTTTGTTCCCGTAATGCCTTTGATTATTCTATTTATGGTCTACGGGCTTTCCCTGCTTATTCGGAAAAAGGCGCTCACGACCGGGATTCTGGTTTTATTAATTATATGGCAGACAATAATCCCCATAAAACACGTTATATATTATTATATCTATGAAGTGGGGCTGACCTCCAAATTGAAGCACATTGCCGATAATTTAAAGTCCGTGGATAAATCCGACTTCAGTCTGGCGATATCGACCATCGGCATAGTCGGTTATGAATTGAACGATCACAGGATTATCGATCTGCTGGGTCTGACTGATTCCGTTATCGCCCGCCATCCCGAAGAACCGGTTTCAGGCATGGAAACTACCTGGAAAGAAAGAAAGTTTAACAGCGCCTATGTTCTCAGTCAGAAACCTGATTATATCATGTTTTCAACCGGCTCCAAACCGTCGGCCCCGGCTGAACGATCATTATGTCTTTATAGCGCCTTTTTGAAAAATTATCGGGCTATTGGGTTTTATTTCGATGGCTTTTTGCATGATGTCTTCAAGCGATATCATGATATCGATAAACCACCGGTAATGGATATCCCTCCGGCATTTGTCGGTTATTTCACCGAAGGCTTCAATAAGAATAAAGAAGGCGATGTTCAGGGCTCCTACAATGCTTACCGGCAGGCATCCCAGATAGTTCCGGATACCCTGTTCCCCTATACCAAATACTATATGTCCGATATTCTCAAAGATAACGGCTATCTTGATGATGGCTATCGGTTGTTGAAGGAAGTCTATTCTCATGATACTCTGGTTTATACTGCAATTTTAGATCTATGCATGTTCGAAAATAGGATTCGGGGCGATCGCGAAAAGGCCATTTATTATCGTGATAAAATGGCGGTTTTGATGCCCTGGTACATACCCCGACTGGATTCATTATTGAACAGGTAATTTACATACTTTCGACGTGACCATTTTCAAAGGTTTATGATACCAGGCAGAGCAAAATATGCGATTGAAATCGTGATTTTAATAGGTATCATCATGATATTTACCAGTCTGTGCCTCTGGTTCGGAATCCCGGATATAGGATGCGATTGCCTTTAATAATTTTATACTGGTTTGTCTTTAGTCGAGTTAAGTCATCCCCGATAATCACAAAGGCCGAAAATGCATGCCGGCGATATTTGTGTTTAAACAGACAATCGGTTAAATCGTCATTTCTGCGGTGGATTGAGCGGGGGGCTTCGGATGAGGACCGCGATAATTATTGGTCTTGTGAAGAATGGTCGTGAATAAAACCGAAATCCGGGCCGCAGGCTTCTATTCAGGATACAACGGTCTGATATAAACGGGCAATAGCCTCCCGAACGGAGTGGCATACATAATACGATAAATATCCGTTAACCCATGTCTGCGATTAGACGAAGACATTGACTTTTCATTATTCCATTTTAAATCGTTGCGCCGCAAGAGGTGTTTTGACGTATCTCTTGCCTCATTAAAATCGGAATTATAAAAAATCCCGCGTAATCCGTAAATTCAATCCAGGCAAGAAAACATCCGTAAATTTTCGAAAAAACACTTGACAATTGTTGTAAGTATGACATAATGTTGTATAAAGTTAACATTATGTAATTTTGTGAATTTTTATTGTTGCTCTCGTCAGAGGAGTCGAAAGATGGGAAATATCGCTAAATGGGTTATCGCAATTGCCATGTTCTTAATGACTGCCAATATATCTTTGTTGGCCGGTCAACAGGAATCGGATGAGGAGATTCAGTTGCCGAAAGTGTCGGCGGTTGTCGTTTTACAGGGAACCGCCTTTTTTAACGGGGACTCCACATATTTCGCCGGATCCGAAAAACCCGCCGATAATGGATTCGATATTCGCGATGCCATGATTGTCGTCGACGGTCAATATCGGGACCATTTGGAATATAATCTTGAAGTCGGCTCGGCCCTTTGTCTGGATGGAGGGTTTATGGTCATGGAAGCCGGAGTTCTTTACAAATTTTTCCCGTATCTCAAGGCCGGATTTACCAAAGGGCATGTCCTGCGGGGTTTTGAAATGCATCAGGAATGCATTGAATTACTATCGGCCGAAAAGCCCCTGTTCGCCAAAAAATTCAGCCCCTGTCATCCACTCGGAGCCATCATCGAGTATGAAAGAGATTTTGAAAACGGGACAGGTTGTCTGGTTCAGCTCGTAATGGCCGAGGGTTCCGGAGGTACCCTTGAAGACGAATATGATATTAATATCGGAGCTCAATATCGGACTCCGGTCGAAGGTTTATCATTTGCCGGAAGTTTTACCTTGTGGCGCTGGAATTCCTCGTATTCGGTCAAAGATAGTGTTCACGATCCCAACGGGGGAAGAGACGATTTCTTGTATTCATGGATTCCCAAAACAATGATATATGACGGTTATCGGGCCAGTTTTGGATTTGATTATAACGCCAATAATTTTCTGATAAGGGGGGAGGGTTATATAGGCAAGGGATTTAAAGATCTGCTCGATATTCCCTACTACTCGGCCATCTGGAAGGATTCCAGCAATATGGCCAAGGTAACCAAGGCCCCGTTTGAAGATCTTAAAATGAGGGCATTTTATATCCAGGCGGGATATAGTATTTCCCTGAAAAACGATAATATCAAGTATGTTCGTCCATATGTACAGTATCAATGGTGGAATCAAGCCGCCGACCTTGACGGTGACTACACCAGTTCATATCTGACTGTGGGTGTCGATTTTGGGATCGGCCCCGGCTATACCCGTATAAAATTCGATTATCAGACCTGCCTGGTATATGCTGAGGATGGCGCTCTGCCCGGCTATGATGAGGAGTTTCAGGCCGATCGATTAATGATGAGATTGCAATTCGGCGTGGATTAATAAAATGAATATTACCTATATAAAGGGGGACCTGAACCAATCTGCGAATAGTAATTAAAGAGATATTACACCTATTATTAAAACAGGACGGCCGGGTAGATTATTGCCCGGTCGTCCTGTTTTTTTGTCAATTGAAATACTATTTACCGATTACCTTGACATGTCATCGGTTATTGGGTAGATTAAATCGGTATAAATTGGAGTAATAGAGGTTGCCGAAAATAGTCCTAACATCGAGTCAGGAAGACTATCTCGAAGCGATACTCCATATTGAAAAAGAAAATGGGGCCGCTCGTACCAAGGAAATATCCAAACGCCTCAGGATAACTTATTCGGCGGTAACCAAAGCATTGCAATCACTGGCCAAAAAAAACCTTGTTTATTATAAGCCATATGGGTTAATCCGCCTGACCCCGACGGGTAAACGAATTGCCAATGATGTTGTCAATCGCCATACGGCCCTGAAAGAATTTCTGATAAAAGTACTGCATGTTGATGAAGATGAAGCCGATGATGCCGCCTGTAAAATGGAACATGCCATATCGAAAAATATAATCAATCGAATAATCAAATTCGTTGAATATGTGGAAAACTGCCCCCATGTCAATATAAAATGGCTGGATGAATTCGGTTATCATTGCAAAGACCTTGATCATTGTGATAAATGCAGCCATTGTGATGATATCCCTTTAAAAGATATTGAAAAATCCAAGTAATTATCGCCCCGGCAATAAATCAACCGATAAAATAGATATCGAGTTGTTTCGATTGTTATGGAAATGTAATTCCGCAGAGATTATAAAACAAAAAGCGATACGAGCATAATTAATAATTATAATTACCGGGTATGTCCGTTTGAAGATGGCATCGCGACACAAGTTATTTTCGATAATCCCCCCAAATGCCCCGATAAAATGAATTACCCGTAATTATATAAATCATCCAAGCCATAACATTATTCTTGTCTGTATTTGTTTGAATCGCAGGTCCGGAAGGGTCAAAATATGGCCGATTATTATCGGAAAAAAATTACGGATCTGATGCCCTGGTATGAACCATAAATAAAATCTATAATGGCTGTCAAATAGCAATCCCCGAAAAAGTCTGAGAGAATCTTCTTCCATTAAGTATTTCCCTCAAAATATAAGAAAATTTCAAAATCAAAAAAGTTGACAAATCAATTTCCCGATATATATTTATGACCACCAAGCGGGAATAGCTCAGTTGGTAGAGCACCACCTTGCCAAGGTGGCTGTCGCGGGTTCGAGCCCCGTTTCCCGCTTTTTTTTACGGCGGCTTAGCCAAGTGGTAAGGCAGAGGTCTGCAAAACCTCTATTCTCCGGTTCGAATCCGGAAGCCGCCTTTTTT
>JAFGTT010000023.1 GCA_016933955.1 Candidatus Zixiibacteriota bacterium | reverse complement strand
TGGACACTCACAAAATAACAATTATCCCTCTCATGTCAAGAACTTTCTTGATCATAAACTAAAATACGACTGTATGTAGTAATGAAATAGGGCAAAGCACCCGACCCTTCAGCCATTCCAATCTACACTCAGTTTCCGATTTTAAAGCTCTACCGGCAAATTTCAGCCCGGAAATTCCGACCACCCTCAGATCAATTTCAGCATCCCCAATAACCCTTCCGGCACCCTCCAAAAACGGTCCGACTTTCCCGATAATATTCTTCCCGTAGAGCCCTCAAAATAAACGATGATTGTGATAACAATCACAAACCACTTTATATCCCGGACAATACAAGACACCGACGACAATAAAGATTGTGAAATACTTCACAATAAATTCTCGGTCAAACCACCTCAATCGATCCCCAACAAGGTTTCAATTGTGAAATAAATCACAATGTTTCCGAGCCAAAGAGGGCTTTCGGACAAGTTTTACGACCGCTTAAAAGGTATAAATTAGACCTGTCGAAATCAGGTAAAGACGGCTGTCATCGCTATCGATTTCATGCCATTCCCACTCCGCCGAGAGCAGAAAATCGAGGTTGAGATTTTGCCATAATTTGACCGACCCAATCAGGCTGCTCCTGTTAAAATTGAAATCGGAATAATATATGGGATCGTTCCCATACCGGTGTTGTCCAAGCTGGTTTTCGAGCATAAAAAAGGCCCGGCGGGAATTGTAAAAATCGAGCCCGATCTGAAAATAATATTCCAGATAATCCTCATCGTTTTCAAAATCCGAAGCCATCGACAGTATTTCTATTTTGGGTCCCAGCGCCGGAATAAAACGGCCCAGGTCACGGTCCAGCAGGATTCCCATCCGGCCCAGGATATAATCGATATTGAGATAATTATCGTTTTCGAAATTGAAATATTCCAGATCAATATCCGGGCGGATGCATAAATCAGATCCGACCGGGATTCTCAAATCGGCGGTGAGGGTGGTCAGGATATAATTATCCAGATTATCCGGTTCATTATAGCCCTTGCTCTCCAGTGATAAATCGCCCAGGATCTGGACCTCCCCGACCACCCCGGCATAGCCTATTTGAGCCTTATAGGCCATGTAATCGAGAATCGCCGAATCCGGCACCTTTCGTTTTTCCACCCCAGCCATCAAATAAAGCGAGTTATATCCGGCCGATAAAAAATCAAGACCGATTTCCGCCCCGAACCGGGAGTAGTTGTAAACCAGTTCACCGACCGAATCGAATGCCACCTTTTCGCCATAAGCTTTCAGGTGTGTTAACAGAGTCTGAGAAAGGCTTTTTCGGTATTTCAGTTTACCTCCGAAAACCATCAAATCCTCACCTGGATCGGCGGTACCCCGGTATTGATTTCTGATATCAAAATTAAAATCGGCATCCCAGCGATTGTCGGTCGAACCCAGAGCGGCATGCCCGTATCCCCGGGCCCGGAAAGTCTCCGGGGATTGCTCCCACCCGGTTTCCACGACATAGCGCCCCTCCCCATTGGGATTATATTTCAAATAAATCAGCCCTTTGACATCATCGAGATAATCTTTTCTCAGCAGGATATTATCCGTCTCATCGGGATTCGGGATCAGGGCGGTATCATAGCGGCTGGAGCTGTAGAAATATTCCTGAGAAACGAAATCATAACCCAGGCCGGTTCTGATCCCGAGATCGCCGGAGGCGTTAGCCGGGCTGGCTCCGGCGACCAGGATAATTATCGTCAGAGAGAAGAAGCAGAAAAAATGTTTGACTGGCAAGCGTCACGACTCCAGTAATTCTTTGGCCTTATTGACATTCATCTGGGCGGCCTTGATATTGGCGGCGCAGGCTTCGACATTACCTTCATTGCAAAGACGTTCGGCTTCCCGCAGATGCTGGCGGGCCTTATTCATTAATTCGCCGGCTTCGGCATTTCCGTTCTGGACGGCGTTTTCAAGATACCGATCGACCTCACCTTTAAGCTGGTTCATTTTCTTCTCCAGTGAGCCCTGGCCGGCACACAGGTTATAGGCCTGACGAAACATCTGCTGGACCGTATTCATATTCCCCTCGGCCTGATCGGCCTGGCCATCGTTTAGCATCCGCTCGCACTCGCGCATCCGGTCCCGGGCCTTTTCCATCAATTTCCCGGCCTCGTCGCTGTCGCAATCGGCAATCATATTTTGAGCCTGTTCCATTTTCTGCTCCAGCTGGCGCCACTGGTTGCGGAGACGATGCAACGGCCCCTGCTCGGCTTTAAATTTCTCGAGGAGGCCGCGGATTGATTTCTCGGCCTGCCGCGACATTTTAAGAGCCGGGCGAAGCTCATTATTACGGTAAAATTCCCAAGCCCGGTTTTGATTGTCACGGGCGGAGTCAAACAACCGGAGATACATCCGGGGCACATCCGGGGTAATCCGGTTTTGTATCTGATCGATTAAATTATCGGTCTTTTCCAACTGGCGTAAAACCAGGTTTTCATTCTCCTCGGCCTGAAGACTTATAGCCAAAACCGCCCGGGCTTGCTCGCGGGCTTTGAGAGTATATTCCAGTGCCCGGACATACATCGCCCGCTGGCCGAATTCGTGAGCACTGTTTTGTACCAGTATGGCCAGATCCAGAAGGGCTTTGCCCTTTTCGGTTTGGGTCTGTTGCTGAACCACTCGAGCTCGGTTAATAACCTCCTGAGTTTTTTCATACTCATTCATAAATTTGTTTCTGACTATCTGGCCATTCGATTGAGCCAGAACATTGCCCGCAAGAAGCAAAGCTATGAATAAAAAACTCATTGTCGAAAATTTGCGTTTCATGGTCTTCTCCTTATTTTATACCGGAGAAAATATATCTCAAGAATCATGCCAATCCGGACACAATCGTATTCCCCTGTATGCCAAAGACTTTCGCTCCTGGCCGGGGGTTTCCCCTCGTGTCCGGAGTACCTCTCGGTACACCCCGGACTTAAATGCTCACTTGATATCATGATATTTCATTCGCGAATACAGTCTTCGGCGAGTGATTTTCAGTATTCTGGCCGCCTCGGTTTTGTTCCCGCCGCTTTTCCTTAAAGCCTCAAGAATCATTTCCCTTTCCCCGGCTTCAAGCCCGCCTCCTGTTTTAAATCCGGCCGTCTCAAGCGGCGCTGTTTCGGTTTCATCTTCGATTCCGATATGTTCCAGATCAATCCTCTCCCCGGCCGCCAGAATCATGGCCCGCTCCATTATGTTTTTCAATTCCCGGATATTCCCGGGCCAATCATAAGATTGGAGTGATGAAACAACTTCGCCGGAGAGATCGGGATGGGCGTATTTTTTCTGTTTCAGGAAATATTCGGCCAGGGGTGGAATATCCTCGCGCCGCTCGGTCAGTGAGGGGATCCTGATAGGAAAAACATTGAGTCGGAAATAAAGGTCTTCCCGGAATATCCCGGCGGCAATATCTTCTTTCAGCTTGCGGTTGGTGGCCGCGATAACGCGGACATCAACCTCGACATTATCAACCCCGCCGACCCGCACAAACTGCCGTTCTTCCAGAATCCGTAGAAGTTTGGCCTGGAGGGAGGGTGAGGTTTCCCCGATCTCATCAAGGAAAATAGTTCCGCCGTCGGCCAGCTCGAACCGTCCCAGCTTGCGTTTATCGGCGCCGGTGAAAGCCCCGCGCTCATGGCCGAATAATTCCGATTCCAGCAGGGTTTCGGTCAGGGCGGCGCAGTTGACTGCAATAAACGGTTTATCGCGGCGGGGGGAATTTTCATGAACCAGGTGGGCCGCCAACTCCTTTCCGGTTCCGGATTTTCCCGTCAACAGAACGGTGGCATCGGATGCCGCCACTTTGGAAATCATCTCCAGCATTTGTCGGGCGGCTTCAGACTGCCCGATAAACCGGTCATAGCTCATACTTTTTAAATCGCCCGCCAGAAGGTTGGAAAGACCGCGGATTTTTTGATTATGGGAAAGCCTCCGGCACAGCAAAACCAGTTCATCCATGGGAAAGGGTTTAACGATATAATCGGCGGCCCCCTTTTTCATCGCTTCCACGGCCGAGGCCACCGTCCCGTAAGCCGTCATGACAATCACGTCGGCATCGCCCTTGTGCCGGGCTTTCTCGATAATCTCCATCCCGGTTATTCCCGGCATGGATAAATCGGTGATAATAATATCATAGGAATGACGCTCGATCAAACTGATCGCCTCGACCGGCGAATTGACCGCCGTCACAGTAAAACCGGCCTCGACCAATGCGCCCTCGACCAGATAGGTCATTTTAGCTTCATCATCAATAACAAGAATATTCGCCATACTATTTATCCTTATCGGCCCCCGGCAGGACCACTCTGAATATGGTCGGGCCGCCCGGACAACTCACAACTGTGATTTCTCCCTGCATTTGCTCGATCAGAGTCCGGGAAAGATACAAACCCAATCCCGAACCGGTCGTCCCGGTTGTATAGAACGGTTCGAAAATGGATTTAATTTGATTTTGATCCATCCCCCGGCCATTATCTTTTACGGAGAGAACCACCCGCCCGCCGGACAACCCATAACCCAAAGAAACCTCGGCCCCGGATATTCCCCGGACGGCTTCGGCCCCGTTTAAAACAAGATTGATAATAACCTGCCTTAAGGCGGCCGGATCGGCGGTCGCGGCGATTGGTCCGGAGCTTTTATCAACCGCCAGACTGATCCCGTCCTGGATCAGGCGGGGGTGGAATTGCTCTGCAATCCGGTCCAGAAGGGTCCCGATCTCGATCTTTTCATTCTTAAGAATCTTTTTCCCGGAAGCAAAATCAAGATAAGCCGAGACTATCCCGTTGAGCCGGTCGGTCTCCTCGATAATAAAATCGGCTTCGGTCAGACCGCTTTTTTTCAGGCGTTCGGCCGAGGCCCGGATAATCATAAGCGGATTTTTTATCTCATGGGAAACGACCGCCACCATCCGCCCCAGGTTGGCCTGCGATTGAGCCATAAAAAGCGACCGCTCGGCGGCATTGATACGGCGCTGAACCAGAAAAAAGAAAAATCCGAATAACAGGCCGCCGCAGATAGAGAATAGCGACGACAGGTACAGGTTGCGGCGCAAATCGATCAAAACGCCGGTATAATCAACATCGGCTTCGATTCCAAGAACCGCAATCGGTAAACCGGTCGAATCGAAAATCGGCGTGAAAGCCGATTTGAGAACGATATCCCCGACCCGGTACCCATCGGTAACCACCGTGGCCTCCCCGGGCCGATCCGGATTCAGAAGATTCAGGGTGAAAACCGAGTCGATATAAACATCGTTGAGGGGCGCCAGATAATAAATGGAATCGGCCTCCAGCAGGGTGGTTGCCATATAGTGGTATTCATTATCTATTATAAATACTTCCGAGAGAGAATCGGCGGCCATAATGCGACCCAAAATCCCAAGGGTGGAGTCGTAGGCCGAGAGATAACCGGCTTTGAGCGATTCGGCCAGTTCCGGGCTGATCCAGGCCGCCCCCAGGCGGGCTACAGATTCCAGGCGATGAGACAGTTGATATTCGAATCTTTTTCCCGTAGTCGAATAAAACAGCCACCAGGCGACATTAACCAGAATAATAATCAAAGCCGTGAATATAATCACGGCGGCGGTTCGTTTACGGAAGGGAATCATGGCATAAGTATCGACATCACCGCCAGTTGCGTCAACAACAAAGTGACCGGGACGCCTTCAACGACAAACCCTTTCAGCCGATAATTATATTGATCGCGAAATTAAACGCGGCAATGATGAAATAACTTTACCGGCAACAGGAAAAATCATATATTAAGATATCCAATTTGCCCGCAGGGGGAGATCATGGCAGAAAAAAGACGTCTTGAAAGACGAAACACGCTTTATTATCTGAAGGTCTTTGATCGTAACACCCGCCGCCTGACCGGTCGGCTGACCGATATTACCACCGAGGGAATGAAGCTGGTGAGCGACAAACCGATCGAGGCCAACCGATCCTATAAACTCAGGATCGTGTTACCGGAACCGATTCGCGGTAAAAACCAGATCGTCCTTGATGCTGTCAGCGTCTGGTCAAAACCCGACCCCAATCCGGCTTATTACGGCTCCGGATTCCGCTTTACGGATATATTGCCGGAAAGCCGGAATACTATCGAAAATTCGTTCGACAGTTATCTTTTTCCGGACTGGCGAACGAGTTTTTAGCACCGGCCGGACCGGCGTCATCGGGAATTTTCAGCTACGCAGGGGACGGGAATATATTATTCCATGCTCCAGGAAAAATTTCAGCAGGGTCAGGGCTTCGCCCCAGCCGGCGGCGCATTCCAGTATCATGGCCCGGTCTTCGGCCGTATCAAGATAACCGTCTTCGGTTAGATCGATCACCGTCCCCCCGTATTGCGAACTGAGTTTAATCGTGATGGTGGTCGGATGACGGCTCCCCCATTCGAAAACAAACAAACCGGGCCGGCGGATATCGATTACTTTCCCGGGGCTTTCAAGATTATTAAAATCCGGCCCCCAGTTTTTCCAGCGCCAGACTATTTTGCCGCCCGGCACCGGATCCATTTCGAGCCCATTGGTGAAAAACGAATTCCATCCCCGAGCCGTGGTAATCGTATCGAATACTTTTTCGCGCGGAACGGCGATATACGTTTTATGACGAATCGATTTTCCGAATGATTGGGTCATCATTTACCCCTGATTTTTAGAATCCATAAATTCTAATACGGGGATGCCCAGAAATATTTAAAATTATCAGTATAATACTTTAACAGTTTCGGAAATTCGGTCCCCAGAGTATCGCACCTGCCAATCCGATCCGGATAGTAGTCGACCGGGTCGAGATAAATCCAGACACGATTGCTGTCCTGCCGCGATTCATAGCCGAACTGACTGCCCAGCGGGCAACAGAACCGAAACAGGTTTTTGGCCATATAGGCTTTATACTCAATCTTGAGTTTGGGCGATCCGTTCCAGTTGATATCATCGTTGATTACCAGCGAATCGCCATTGATCATCATCTGCCTGACTTCGGCAATACTCAGCAAGCGGCCGTCCCGATCAGTGAAATAGCCTGCAAAAGTGGGATCCATATAAAGCCATTTGCCCAGGCTATCGGAATAAACCATGTTTATGACATGGCAGTCGGGATCGGTAGTGTCGGCCGGAAAGCAGGTGACATGGCGCGAGGGAAAACCCATCGATAAACACACTTCGTTGAGAATCGTGGCCATCATCCGGCAGTTAACCCCCCGGTCCTCCTCCCTGCAGACTGAAATCAAATTAAGAGCATTGGCCGGAGATGGATTTGCCGAATTCCCGTCATGACGGACAATATTGTGCGCCCACCACATCAGATTGATAATCCGGTCGATTTGTGCTCCATCGCCGGCCACACTATCCAGATTATATTTTTCCCTGAGAGTGACCAGATCCGTATCATCCGGACCGGAGTAATAAAAGGGTTTGAATCCGGTAATCGGGCTGTTTCCGAATGATGCAAACCGGCTGAGAACCCGGCGCTTCGCCTCATACTGCTGGTTGAGACCCTCATGAAAAATGAACACCTGGACCGATGTGTCCTGAGATGTCACAAAAAAAACCCGCGCCGGTTCCGTAGTCGGAGGGATAATAACAGTATCAATGGTGGAATAAAGGATAAAATCGAAATCGCAAGTGATATTGTTTGTGTCGATCCCCGCCGAAAAATCAATCGGTGCCGATCCAATAATCTCGCCGAAACGGTAACAGATCGTATCTCCCTCCATTCGAAGGATATATTCCCGGATGGTCTCAGCCGAATCATGGCCGCCCGTCTGAGAAATACCCGAAACCGCAATCGCCAGAATTACGGCGGCGAACAGAATCGTTACTCCCTTCATTGCTGTCCCTTTCCCGGATGTCCGTGGTAATTTGTGTCGGGATTTAGTATTTTTATTAAGCCGAATTTAGAGGTTAAGCCTTTTTGATGCAATCGATTATTTAAAATCTCATCAAATCGTAACGCGAAAATGACCATTCCGGGGTTAAAAGAACCTCGCCTCTATCAAGGATATACCACGGACTCAACAGCGAGTCTTCAAGATTTTTCAGCAGGTGTATTTCCTGGGCGGGCATAAAACTCTGGGCCAGTAAAAATACCTGTTTGCCCTCGTCTTCATTTACCGCCAGATCGACCACAAGAACGGCATGCCCCGGAAATCCGCCCTGAATAAAAACATCACCAATCTGAATGCGATCGGGATCGCCGACCCGGTCCAGTTCCCGGCTTAGAGAATACGAACCGGCGTAAGAAAAAACCGTTTTCAGATATTTTAAAAAATTTTCATATGATGAATCAGGCGGAACTGATTTCTCCCATAATGCTCTATCCCCCGCGATCCATGGACGATAACCATCGACCCAGGCCCGATACCAGGCCGTATCGCCGCTGGTGAAATTGAAATGGATGGAATCGTACTCCGCTCGGCTGTACAGATATTCCGCGCGAAGCCTGATTACGGCATCGGCACATTGCTGAAGATTTTCCCGCCCGACATCGATATCAATGACCGCCTGATGGGCCTCCTGGTTGCCCTTTAACGAGCCATCATATAGATGAACTCCGGGCCGACCCTCCTTGAGCGGAAGATATCTCAGCCATTCACCAAATGAGCCATCATCAACCGGCATTCTACGGAATCCTTCGGGAGGAGGTATTCGGGCGGCAATGGTTTCGGCCGAGTCGATTTCAGGCCGCCAGAAATATGAATGATTTTGGGCCCATGCCGAAGAAACCACCCCAAAACAGCCGGCCGTAATAATGGGCAGAAACGGGATTATCACGCGGCCTATTATCTTTGCCCATTTCATTCGGTACCCGGCGGTTTAATCATCAAGGGTGAATTTCCAACCGCAGTAAAAATCGCGTTCCTGGGGATCCGGCGGGCAGGCGATACATTCGGTCTTAATCCGGGGATCAATTGTCCGCGCGAATTCCCGGTATTCGACAATACCCACCGATTTGCAGGGAAAGGGCGGCATTTCTTTTCTTTTACGGGCCGACTGAACCCGGCAATCGACCATCTTGAAAACAAAAGATCGCGGCCTTTCATCGGTAATGGTTTGTTCGTTTAACACCGCATAGAGCCTGAACCCAAGAGCCTTTTTGAGTGCCTCAAGCCCGCCATTCTCAGCAATCCCGTGACGGGCCATAATCCGTTTGGCCTCGATCCGGGTAAATTTATCCCAGGCCTCGGTGTCGAGCTTGATAGCGGTCTGCATATCTGTTTCCTTTTCGGCCGCCTGAAACCAGAGACCGTCATGAGCCAGCCAGTTTTTGGCGAAATCTTCGATCATCCCCAGGAGGGTTTCCCGCGGAAGATTTTTTAGATTGTCAAGGGACATGGTTACTCCATTTTAAACCGGTTTAAAATAAGATTTGAATGATAATAATGTGAATTGTTACCGGGGGCAAACAAAAAGGTCGGCGGCCCTTCAGGTAAATAAAAAAAGCGGGGAAGTGCTCATTCCCCGCTTCGGTGACCGAGCCAGAATATTCCCGGCCGCTAATGACTAAACGAAGGAGTTAAAATTCAGCCATCTCCTCTTCCTTGAGCGGAATGATATCGACCGCCTTATCTTTATTCTTGCGGCTCTGAACATTCCCGGCCGTTTTTGCTTTGGTTGATCTGCCCAGGGTACTGCGGATACGATTCGACATCCGAGACGAGAGCCCCCCGGTCCCGTTATCGTGATGTTCTTTACCCCTGGAAATATCCACCATGGACAAGGTATTGGCGCCATGAACCACCTGGGCCAATTCCCCCACGATTTCCTGAAGTTGCTGAGCCTGGGCGGCCAATTCCTCGCTGGCGGACGATGATTCCTCCGCGTTAGAGGCATTCTGCTGAGTCACCTGATCCATCTGAGACATGGCTGTATTCAATTGATCGATACCCTGGGTCTGTTCGTTGCTGGCCACCGAAACCTCGTTGATCAGGTCCGTTACCTTGCGGCTGCCGTTGGAAATATCCTGGAGAATTTCATTGAGTAGTTCCGTCACCCGGACACCGTTTTCGGCGTTCTTCTGGGCGCCTTCGATTAGAGCATTGGTATTCTTGGCCGCTTCGGCCGATCTCTGGGCCAGATTACGGACCTCTTCGGCCACCACAGCAAAGCCCTTACCGGCCTCTCCCGCCCGGGCCGCTTCGACCGCCGCGTTGAGAGCCAGAAGGTTGGTCTGGAAAGCGATCTCGTCGATGACTTTGATTATCTTGGCGGTCTCATCGGATGATTTTTTAATTTTTTCCATGGCCTCCGACATTTCCTGCATCGCCTGAGCCCCCTTGGCCGATGATTTATTCGCCTCATCAGCCAGCGTGCTGGCCTGTTTGGCATTATCAGCATTCTGCCGGGTCATACTGGCCATTTCCTCAAGCGACGACGAGGTTTCTTCAAGCGATGAAGCCTGCTCCGAGGCACCCTCGGCCAACGACTGGCCGGCCGCGGCCACCTGTTCCGAGGCGGCGCCGACTTGCTCGGCTCCCGATGTCAAGCCTTTGATTATTCTATTAATCGGTCCGGTAATACCGCGCGTAATGATCAGGGCCAGCAATATACCGACAATCATACCGGCCACTGCCAAAGTGATCATCAGGGTATTGGCCTGGGTCATGACCGACTGCGATTCTTTCTCGGTCTCGGCCTGTAGTTTATTAATATTGTCGGTCAGCGAGGCCGCGGCGGTCATTACATCCTGATATTCACTGCGGTTATTTACTATAGCCTCGTAAAATTTAATACCCGCTTCTTCGTATTCCTGGATATACTGATGTATTGTCGCGGCTGTCCGGGCCAGATCGCTCTTATCCTGAACCAGGCTGGCCCAGTCATTCAGACCGGTCTTCATCTTGGCCAGTTGTTCCTGGTACGCGGTCCATTGGGCATCGGCATTGGTGGCTACCAGATATACCGCCGTAACCCGCAGTACCAGGAATTTCTCGACTACATCCTGATCCAGTCTGACCCCGTATTCATTCCAGATCTTCAACTGGTTTATATTACCCGAGTTCTCCGCCGCCCGTTTGGCCGGGTTGATGATATTTTCCATGGCCGAGTTAATATCGTTGGTCACGCTCCAGCCCAGCTTGCCCCACTGCTCAAAGGAGGCATCCTTTTGCTTTCGGGCGGCTACCATCCCCTGGACTCCGGCATCATATTCATCGATATTCCGGAGGGCATTGTCGATCAGGGTAAGGTCGGACGATGACAACCCGCTTGATTTTCTCATTTCATTGAGAAGTTCTTTTTGAGCCGCATAAACATCGGTATACTTCTCAACACTGTTTTTGGTATCATTTCCCTGCTTGGCAAAACCCTGGTTAATAAAATCCTTTATATGGCCGCGGGCTGACTGCAGGTTATCTTTGGCCAGATTGGCCTGGGCAGTTACTTGCGCCAGTTCTTCGACATTTTGCAGGCCATTCCAGCCGGTAAAACTCAAAATCAGGGCAATAATTATCAAAATGGCGAAGCCGCCGCTGATTTTGGTCCCCAGTTTCATGTTCTTGAACATAATATTTCCCCTTATCCCGACAGGTTAAACAAGATTCTTTCTCGACCAATCCAAATATCCTGATATGTCCTTTCTATCAATAATATTCAGCCCCGGTTTGCTTCCATCGGCAAAGTCCGTTTCCCTTTGTAAATAGAATCGTTCGCAATGGATTTTTATTAACCGGGTATAAATGGGGCCGTTTCGGGTATGGGATATACCCGATCACTATTTGGTGGTAATTGTCTTCAGGTATGATTCCAGGTTAATCGCCTGACCTGATATCTTCAGTTTTCTTCGGATGCTGGTCCGCTGCTTGTCGACGGTTTGGTAGGAGATTCCCAGGATCGCCGCAATATCCTTGGATGATCGACCTGATTTGATCAGGTTGCAAATCTCGATTTCACGAGGACTAAGTTTTCGGAAATTGGTTTCAAGAGTATCGATAAATGGGGCCGTTATATCCGTCAGGGAATCCTCCAGCAAATCAATATAGCGGCGATGATTATCATCGAGCCGAACCTTGAGATTGTGAATGACGGGCATGATAATGCTATCGACATTCGACTGGAGGCGTTTTTTTATCTGCTGTTTTTCTTCCTCGATTTTTTCAAGGACTTCTTTCAGGGCGATATTTTTTTTACGCAGGGTTATCTGTTCGGTTAATAATCTGGCCCGGGTTTCTTCCAGTGAGGAAATAGTCTTTTTCTGAGTCGAAACATCACGAAAGGCGGCCACCCGGATTTTTCGGCCTTCGTAATGATACTCTTTGGCAATAATTTCCGTATGAATGATCTGGCCGTTTTTCTTCCTGCAGACTGCTTCATAAGGCTCCTGGTGACCGGTTATGACATTTTTTTGCATCACTTCAAGACTATCCTGATTGGCAATAATATATACCGAATTCCCGATCAACTCCTCGCGCGAAAAACCGAACATTTCCACGAAAGCCGGATTGATATCGATTATTATCCCGTTGTCATGAACCACGATTCCCTCGAAGGTGGCCAGATAATGGATCTTGAGGCGTTCCTGGCGGGCGCGAAGTTCCTCTTCCGCCTGCAACCGGGCAATATGAGTGGCCACGGCCCGGGCAACAGTCTCCAGAAAATTCTTATGGCGATCCACAAAAACATCGGATCGTTCTGCCAATATTTTTAAGACCCCGACCCTCTCGCCATAGAGCCAAATATCGGTGGCCAAATCGGATTCAGTATAATCCGGTACAGAGGTATTAACGGCGAAATCCCCAAAAACAATCCATGCGGCGATTTCATCGGGGAAGTCAAAGGCGGTCGGAATGAGATTGACGACCTCCCGTAAATATTCGTTCACCGATAGTTCCTGATTGTCATGAAGAAGGGCGATCCGGTACAGGCATCCCAGTTCTTTTATCTGAATGCCGGAATTATCTTTTGGCTTTTTGTCTTTGATTTTCGATTTCTTTTTGCCCCCGGCCGAAACCTTCGTTTTGCGGCGCAGGATTAATCCCGAAGTCATTCGCTCACTCCCCTGTATGGTCCCGTTATCATATAATTATCGGAAAAAACTCATACCTCTGAATGAAATATGAACAGATTCGACAATGAGTCGACGGGAGGCGGATTTCACATGAGCATGATAATTTTAAAAAATTCTTGCTTTGAATATGGAAAAATATTATTTGAACTTGACTGCGGGCGATTCTTTGGTGAATTTTTATCGAGGTTTTATAATGAGAAACGGCAGGAAAAAATCCCTTCTGGATCCGATTAAACAAAACCTGGTCGAGAGATTATCCAATACCGATGTCCGGATCCGGCGCAAGATGCTCCGGGTTCTGGTGGTTTTAGTCGGGCTTTTCCTGTTCTATTGTTTTTTTAGCGGCAGTTATGGTTTTATCCGGAT
This sequence comes from Candidatus Zixiibacteriota bacterium, assembly GCA_016933955.1. NCBI lineage: Bacteria > Pseudomonadati > Candidatus Zixiibacteriota > Candidatus Zixiibacteriota bacterium. The sequence goes on along the minus strand of JAFGTT010000023.1, from coordinate 5,965 downwards.
AGCCAAACTCCATCTCCAGAAAAGCCAGCTTGAGGAACGCAACCATCAACTGCTGGTGAATCTGGTCGATGCCGAATTGACCCGGAATCGCCTTCATACGGATATGAAATATATCGAACACATCGCCCGTTCGCGGCATTATTTCTCCCGCCCGGGTGAGGTGATTTACCGCTTCAAGCAGTAACCATCCATGCCCCAGATTAAATCCGAAGGCCTCCTCCTCAAATCCGTCAATTGGAAAGAAAACTCAAAAATCGTAACCATTTTCACCGACAATGCCGGCCGGATTTCCCTTGTCGATCGCGGCGGGCGTTCGCTGAAATCGAAACGGGGACGGTTGATGACTTTCTGCCGAATGGAAATCGCCTATTTTAAATCGGAACGCTCCGGGATGGGTTATATTGGCGAAATCGAACCGCTGGAGACTTTTCAATTTCAAAACGAAGGAATCCTGGGACGGCTGACCTTTGCCTCGGCCGCCCTGGAATTGCTTTACGATCTGCTTCCTGAAGATGAACCCCAGGAAGGTCTTTACAATCTGACTGTCCGATTTCTCCGCCGGACCGACCGGGTCGCCAAATCCGGGATAATCCCGGTTTTCTTGAGTTTTTTCCTTAAAACCCTCTCTTACCTGGGGTACCGGCCCAATTTCGCCGGGTGTCTTGGATGCGGCAAAGATATGGCCGAAACCGCTCTGACCAACTCCAACGGCGTTGCCTTCCATCTCTTTTCCCCGGAACGCGGCGGATTGATATGTTCGGCTTGCCAAATTCCGGGAGAATATTATATTAAGCTCCAATTTGACCGGCTGATAAAAATTTACAGCCTGCAAACCGCCTCCCTGACCGAATCCGGCCGAATGGTTTTACGGCTCGATGAGGCCGAGGAACTTTTGGAACTTCTGGTCGGCTTTTTAAAATACCAGGCGGATACCAAAGAACTGACATCTTTGAAATTCCTGGAAAAACTTAAAAAGACCAGCCTGAAAATGTGAGATGACCACGTGAGCGATCAAAACACCAATGACCGGCTTGAAGAACTGGCTCTGGAATTATCCTCGAAAACTATCGAGGAGGCCCTGATCTGTGCCAACAGTATGGAAAAACTGGTCGACGAGTATGACGATCTTGGAGGCCCGACTTCAGAAACCTACCGGCAGTTAATCATGGAGTTTATCTACCTTTACGTCCACCTGGGCCATCGCTGGAGTTTCGAAACGCACGGGGCGGTCGATGCCGATAAATTCGCAATCAATCTCGAATCCGGTATCAGAAAAATCCTGGCCATGATCAAAGAGGATGATGCCAGCGAAATAATTGCCAGACTTCGCACCGCTGCCTTTGAATATGACCCGGGGAAATACTATCAGCGGAACCTGGAATACAGCCGCTATTTGAAACTGCTCCCCGATTCCGATGATGACCCGGAAACTCGGGGGAAGCTACTCTGGGAATTCGGTGCCGGGATATCCGCAATGGTTGCCGGTCATGAAAAAGACGCGCGCATAATAATCCCTTGTGTGGACTGGACAATAGAGTCTTTGAATAATATGCTGATCCGAAAAAGACTTCAGCAGTTGATAGAAAATTAATTACAGGCAGGATTGAAAAAAGTATGGCCAAAAACGATAACAATAAAATGGAACAACTGGTCTCGCTGTGCAAACGGCGCGGTTTTGTTTTCCCCTCCTCCGAAATCTACGGCGGTTTGAATTCATGCTGGGATTATGGCCCGCTGGGAGCCGAACTCAAACGCAATATCAAAACCTTCTGGTGGGAAGCGATGACTAATCGCCGCGATGATATCGAGGGACTCGATGCCGCTATCCTGATGCATCCCGAAGTCTGGAAAACATCGGGACATGTCGATGAATTCACCGATCCGCTGGTGGATTGCAAAACCTGTAAGGCTCGTTTTCGGGCCGATGACCTCAAAAACCCCGATCAGTGTCCGGCCTGCGGTAATAAAACCCTGACCGAGGCCCGGCAGTTTAACCTGATGTTCAAAACCTTTATGGGGCCGGTCGATGATGAGGCGGCGGTGGTATATCTCCGCCCCGAAACCGCCCAGGGAATCTATGTTAATTTCCTCAATGTCAAAAACTCCTCAAGGCAGAAAATTCCCTTCGGGATCGCCCAGATCGGCAAGGCCTTCCGCAACGAAATCACGCCCGGCAATTTTATTTTCCGAACCCGTGAATTCGAGCAGATGGAAATGCAGTATTTCGTCTATCCGCAGGAGGATATAAAATGGTTCGAGTACTGGAAAGAACAGCGATGGAACTGGTATCTGGAACTGGGGATTAACAAGGACAAAATCCGCTGGCACGAGCACGGCCCCGGCGATCTGGCCCACTACGCCAAATGTGCCTTCGACATCGAATACGAATTCCCCTTCGGCTGGAAAGAACTCGAGGGTGTCCACAACCGGACCGATTTCGATCTTTCTCGTCACCAGGAAGCGACCAACAAAAAACTGCTGGTGGTCGATGACCAGCGGAACGAAAAATATATTCCCTATATCATCGAAACCTCGGCCGGTTGCGACCGAACCCTGCTGACGGTGCTGGTCGATGCCTACGAGGAGGATCCCTCCCGCGGAGAAAAATCGGCCGTACTCAAATTCTCGCCCAAAATCGCGCCGATCAAGGCGGCTGTCTTCCCGCTGGTCAAAAAGGACGGTATGCCCGAAATCGCCGAAAAAATCTATCACGAACTTAAGAAAAAATTCAAGGTTTTCTATGATGATTCCGGTTCGGTCGGGCGGCGCTACGCCCGGATGGATGAGGCCGGGACACCTTTCTGTATCACGGTCGATGGGCAGACGACTGAGGATGAAACGGTAACTATCCGCGACCGCGATTCGATGGCCCAGACCCGCCACAAAATCAGCGAACTGGAGACCTATCTGGCGGAACGGATCAAGGTATAGTCAAAGAATTAATTTTGGTATTTACAGCTTTATGATCTGATCTAAAATTCGGCCATCCTGAATCCACATCAAAAAAGGCCCGCCGGTTGGCGGGCCATAAATATCAGAAAATAATACTGATCTTCGTTTATTTCAACAGAAGCATCTTCCTCGTTTCGGCATAGTCGCCGGATTTGATCTGATAGAAATAGATCCCGGTTCCGACCGCATGACCCTCACTGTCGGCTCCATCCCAATCAGCCGTATATGTCCCGGCCGAACGTTCATGATCAACCAGATTCCTGATAACCTGGCCAAGAATATTATAAATGGTAATCGATATGTGAGACCGTGACCCGACCGTGTAGCTTATCCTGGTTGAGGTGTTGAAAGGATTGGGCAGATTCTGCCGGAGAGCAAAACCATTGGGCGAAAGAGAACCATTGGCGCCATCATCGACATCCAGCGAAAATTCGGTCAAATTGATAAAAACCGACAGGGCACTGCCGCCGTAATTGGTCACGGCGATATCGGGATAGCCGTCATTGTCGAAATCATCGGCAACCATCCGGGCCGGATTGTCGATCACAGAGTAAGGATCGGGCGTGCCGAACGTGCCGTCTCCGGCATTAAGCATGACGACGATATCATCGGCCCACCAGCGTCCCAGGGCGATATCAATATCATCGTCGCCGTCAAAATCACCGTTACAGATTCCCGAAGCTTTTTCACCGGCGCTGTATGATACGGCGGCGGCAAAGGTCCCGTCACCGTCGTTTATCAGGATATAGGCCGCTTGCGCGCCATCACAGGCCACCGCGATATCCGGCCAGGTATCGCCGTCGAAATCGGCCGAGGTGATTTCCCGCGGCCCGCTTCCGACCGCATATATGACATCATCGGCGAAAGTCCCGTCACCGTCATTCATCAAAATTGATATGCTGGAGGAGGTGTTGTTGGTCACCGCCAGGTCGATATCATCGTCCTTATCGAAATCACCGCTGATTAATGAAAACGGCCCTTCACCGGTGGCATAGCCAACCTGCGAGGCGAAGGTGCCGTCACCGTTATTCAAAAAGACCGAGATATTGTCGGCCGCGTAATTAACCACCGCCAGATCATTGTCCAGATCACCATCGAAATCACCGTAAGTGATGGCGTACGGCGATGACGGGGTGGCATAGTTGGCCGGGGCAAGGAAATTACCACTGCCATAGTTGAACCGCACCGTAATGGTGTTATCGTTATAATTGACAATCACCAGATCCCGGTCGGTGTCGCCGTCCAGATCGACCAGACAGACTCCCGCCGGAGCGTCACCCGAAGCAAAAGCCGTAGCCGCGGCAAATGTCCCATCGCCGTTATTAAGCGACACATAGATACTGTCGGCAAAATGGGCCGAATTGACCAGATCGACAAACGTATCGCCGTCAATATCCCCGGCCGCCACGGTATGGGCGCCATTGCCGGCGGAATAATTGACCGAGTCGCCGAAAATCGTCCCGGCCGATGATAATGAAACCATTGCCATCGTCAGGACAACGGTCATAATCAGATAACGAATTTTCACCAAAAACCCCTTTCTGTTACTTTTAATCCCATTTTGCTTTTTATCGGTCATTCGGGACCGGACTATAGCCATCCGGGGGCTGGTAAGATTTCACGGCGAACTTCCTTGCCGGGATTGAACTTCAGCCATCCCGACCAGATCAATGTTATCGGCCGACGACTAATTTGATAACCATGAGTTTCTTTTTCTTGTCAGAAGGTTTTTACATCCATTATATTGCAACTTTAAAAAATGTTTATTAACCAGCAATTTACGCCAGGAGGGTCTATGAGGAAACTGCTCTTGCTCGTGGGAATAATCATGATACTCTGCATCTCGGCGAGCGCGCAACAGACAACTGCCGGTATAACGGGCAAAGGAATCAAACTCGGTATTGGCTTCGCCGGGATCAATACCGACTACGATGAGCTGGATGAATTTCTTGACAGCCGGGTTGGATTCACCGGCGGTGCTTTCATGACCTACAGCCTCAACCGTCAATTCGCCGTGCAACCGGAAATCCTGTACGTTTCTAAAGGAGCCGAAAAGGACCTCTTCTTCGTCTCCGCCGAATGGTCCATTGATTATCTGGAACTCCCGGTGTTGCTGAAATACGACCTTGTGCCCGACGGCAAGGTCAATCCCAATCTGTTTATCGGACCTGCGTTTGCCTTGCTGCTGAGTTCAGAACTCCGGGCCAGTAGCTATTCGGTCGACGTCACTGATGTTATGAAATCCATGGATGTTGGTCTTGTTTTTGGCGGCGGGATTGAATACAAACGCATCACCTTCGATGTCAGATATACTCTGGGGTTAATGGGCACGGTCGATGCCGCTGACGAATGGAACGAGTTGACAGAAGCGGAGCCGGGCGATTACTATTATCTTGAAAGCGACCCCTCGGTTAAGAACACGAATCTCTCTTTCATGATCGGCGTCAAGTTTTAGTCGGATATTCGGCTTTAATATAAACCTCCGGCGTTGTTGATGAGCTTGTGATTGCTTCGGTAACAGGCCGGGGTATTTTTTTGGTTAATCCGCGGCAGAATATAGCCAATTGGAGGAGATGGAGTAATCAAGAAAATAATGCCAGTATGAAACAATTGACAGGATTAGACGATTATATATATTGCGAGTGGAACTGACGATTTCCGCCGATTGTAGAAATCTATAGACGTCCGATTTTGGGGGTGTAAAGGTTTCGACGGGATTGGTGTGGGATTGTCGGCGTGCCGAGAAACACCGGTTTTCTCGTAAAACATCCCGGTACCATAGAATAAATGGCAACTACGATTATGCCATGGCTGCCTAGTAACTAAGGCAACCCGTTCCACCTGCCTGCCGCCTTTCCGGGCGGGCTGGGGCGTCGATTCGGAAGGCTCGGTTTCCCGAACGCCTTTACGGGCGACTTAAAAAATAAAGGCTGGCGCCGGTTGTGGCCTGCCGCTCGGCAGCATCCGGGGCGAGAACTTAAAGAGTCGGCTACGCACGTAGATGATGGTCTGG
>JAFGTT010000022.1 GCA_016933955.1 Candidatus Zixiibacteriota bacterium | reverse complement strand
TCCCGACTGGGTGTAATCCGGGGTCCAGCTGAACGTCCCCGTCCCATCGGTGTTATCCGTAAATGAGGCCCCGGTCGGTAGTGTCGAAGTGGTTAGCACCGGTGTGCTTTCGACATCCGATGCTGAAATCGAGAAACTCAGATTAAGATTTTCATCTATCGTCTGTGATCCGATCGGATCAAGAACCGGCAATTCATTGGCCTGCGCCATAACATTGGGGCAAGCCAATATTAAAATCGCCAGCAAACCGAAAACGGATCGCAGTTTCATTCTGTCAAGTCTAACAAACTTTTTCATTTTCCCAGCCCTCCTGTTTCCTTACTTAAGTAAAAGCATCTTTTTGGACTGGGATTTATCGCCGACTTCCAATCGATAAAGGTAAATTCCGGTCGCGACTCTGGTACCGTCGCCATCGGTGGCATCCCAAATAACGCTATACGATCCGGTGGTCATATCATCGTCGACCAGCGTTCTGACCTTCCGACCGAGGATATTATAGACTTCAAGCCGGACATGCTGTTGCGAGTAATCGCTCTGACCGATTTCAAAATCAATCTTCGTGGTCGGGTTGAAGGGATTGGGATAATTCTGGTTGAGTGTGAAGGTGGTCGGTAAAAGCGGATTGATTCCTTCGATCGGGATATCGCGGGCGCTGGGATTGGAAAGATAGGCCCGCGTGATTCTCACTTTGGATATATCATCGGACTTGATTTCTTTCTTGGTTAAAGCCGGAATCCGGATAATATCCGACAACCCGGCCGGGATGGTCGAACTGGTTTTCCATGGCTGGAAAGTGAAAAGAAGCACCTTCAATCGACCATTGCCATCATCGTTATAATCAAGAATAAAATTATCAACTTCGGCAGCCATTTCAGGCCTATCCAGTTCGATGGCGGCGGGATCATAGTCTATCTGAAGCTCTATCCCGGCGACAGCATCGGGGAATTCGCCGCGAACATTCAGTTTGGTTAATTGTCCCGACATTAAATCATCATATTCGATATCAATCGTGGCCATTTGACTGCCGGCGGGAGCTGGCGACGGTGGCGTGAAATCAAGACCCAGAACCAGGTAGGTGATCGCCACCAGATCCACCACGTTGACAATACTGTCGGTTATCACATTGGCCGTGGCGAAATTCCGGTACGGAAGCGTATGATGACCAAGAATATGCGAAACGACCGAGGTCGCATCGGCCACGTCGATACGTCCCTCCAGGGTAACATCGCCCATGCGGTCCACTTGGATAATACCGGAATCGACCACCAGCGGAAGGGATGAATCCTGATAACTGGGACTGACAGCTTCCCAGGCATCGAACAGATGTATCCAGTAATTGCCCGGTTCGGCCAGGGAATCCATACTGAAAAAGGCATTGAGGATGGCCGTGGACGAGCCCTCCACCACCGGTTCACTGGCCAGACCATAGGTGATAACATTAACGGTATCCGGAACTTGGCCGATTGTCTCCCACACGACGTATTCAGGAATTCGATCGGTAACATTAATGGAATCGAGTTGGGCCACCGAGCCGGGATATTTCATGCGGAAGTTAACACCGTACACGGTCTTGGTGGTGGCCAGATCGATCGGAAAGACCACTGGTGTCGCCCCGGCAATCCCGCCAACCGGACTCTGTCCATAAGATGAGGAAGAATATAAACGATCTCGATCGATTTCTTCCACATAAATATTTACCGTTTTGGTCGTGGTTAAACTGGTGGCATCGACAGCCATGAAAGTAACTGCAAAATCGCCTTTCTGAGAGAAACTCGGGGTCCAGATAAACTGACCGGAAACACTGCCGGTACCGCAGACGGAATCAGCTGTTCCGAATTTTGCCCCGGCGGGAAGAGACAGTGCTTTGAGACAGAGATTATCGCCGTTAGGATCCGTGGCCGAAGCGGTAAAGGTTAGTAACTCACCCTGGGTTAGGGCAAAAGAGGTCTGAACTGTTATGACCGGATTATTGACGGTAGTTCCGCCGACAATGATGGTCACGGTTTTGGTTCCCGGAGATGAAATACCATCGTCAGCCGTAAAAGTTATGGAATATGTCCCGTTATCAGTGGAAGTAGGGGTCCAGCTGAAAGCCTGAGTCAGCGGCGTAGCGGCATTGGTGGCCGGACTAAACGAGGCTCCCGTGGGTATCCCGCTTCCCGTCAGGGTTACATCATCGCCATCAGCATCAGTTACGTTGACATTAAAGGACACCGGCTGGCCGGCGGTGACATTGTATGAATCCGGACTGACCGAAATAACGGGGGAGCTGTTGTCCGGTTCTCCGACCGTAAAAGTGCAATAAGCGAACTGGGGATAACCGTACCCCGGCTGAATATAAATAAGTCCGGTGGTATCCGAGAGCTGTACCTCACGCGGTTCATCTTGGCTGTTCTTTATATAAAGGTACCCCACCTGCCCCAGCGTGGCCGTTGATTTCACCTGGAACAGCAGATTTAAAATAGTCGAGGGGTCGCTGGTTTCGGGCGTGAGTCGAGGAGAACCCCAGAGATTACGGATGTATTCGGTCGTATCAGGTGGATACGGCGGGAAAAACGAAATAAACATCGCTTTCTGGTTGGGATATGGTTTAAGCGAATCATATCGGGCGAAAACCGTATAATCTGTTTCCCAGGGCGGACTACCGCTGGTAGAGTCGATGTGAATTGTACCTAATCCCCGGCCGACCAGTTCCAGTGAGTCAAATACGACTGTCGCGGCATCGGTTCCGACATAAACAGGTTTGAGCAGGGTGGTGTCGAATTCAAGACGAATCATGAAGGCCCCAATAGACAACAGATTCTTAAGTTTGATAGGGCAGCGAACAGTATCCCCGGCCAGGCCTTTGAAATTCCCCATAGCGAGTTTATAGTTGACACTATCAACCAATTGGGCGTGGCCGGTGTTTCCTATCAAAAGCATCAGGAGTAGAACCAACAGAGGGATTCGGCTCCATCTTAGCATGAACCTCAGTGGATTATTTTTTTCGGTTTTCAATTTGGCATTCATATATCTGCACCTCACTTAAGAAGGATCATTTTTTTTCGCGCTGAATATGACTCGGTACTCAAGCTGTAGAAATAAATCCCGCTGGAAACCATCCGGCCGGCGTCATCACGGCCGTTCCAGGTCACCAGGTGGTTCCCCGCCGGAAGCACCTCATCGACCAGACTCCGGATTTCCTGCCCGAGAATATTGTAGATCTTCAGGCTGACCGGAGCCGATTGGGGAGTACTGAAACTTATTTCCGTAGCCGGGTTGAAGGGATTGGGATAATTCTGATACAATTCAAAGCCGGCCGGAAGCAGTTCTCCCGGATCGTCTTTCATAACCGGGGTCAAGATAAACCCGTCGGCCGATGAAAGCTGGATTTCATCTATGGTTAAACTCAAATCATTTTCGATTTCCATAAAAGTATTCAGTCCCGACGGCATCCGGACAGCCTCATCGCTGTAAATAATAATCCTTACCAGATCGCCGTCGATCGACATTTTTATTTGCATCCCCAAATCAAGCATCGCGGATTTGACTTCGAGCGGCTGATCGATCGGCTGATTGGCCTTCAATACCAGGGCCACGGCGCCGAGTTCGCTGACAGATCGGTAACTGAAACCTAATCCGTTCGAAGTCGGCCCGAAGGCAATATCCACCAGGGCTTCCCCGGGAGAGATTTTGGAGCTCCCCGGAAGGATATTCATCAGTCGATTGACCAGGTAAACCAGGTCGGCCACATTGGGAGCATAGCCGTCACCATTGACATCGGAATTAAGAATCTGTTCCGGGGACAATGGATAACGGGACGGATCCGCAAAATAATTGGTGAAATAAATAACGTCACCTATTTCATAAGTCAGACCGTTGAGGTTGATATCGCCGATCCCGTCCTGGGAAGACGCTTTGATTTTAACATATCCATCGTAATAATCAATCTGATCCTGGTCGATGCGCGCACCATCCGGATCAGTCATGGTATTGTCATTCTGTTCCAGATTATCCCGGAAAGCGAATTTGACGGGTATCGAGTAGCCGGCAAAAGTGAGATCGCCGGTGATATAAAATCCCATCCGGACCACCGGCCCATCGCCCACCTCAAGACCCGGCGTCGCAACGCTATTTTCCAGATCAGCCACCCCGATAATTTTAATATCCCCGGGGATACCACGGCTGTTCAACTGGTAGGTAAAATATTCAAAGTTTTCAGTTCTGGTGTTCGTGCGCGTGAGAGAACCGAAAATCATGGCCGAGGGATCAAAATTGATCACCAGATTGATGCCTGAAACCTCTTCCAAATTCATCAGTTCGACATTGATCTCAACATTTTCGCCGGGGTAAACCGAAAGAGTATCGATTTTCAGGGCATAGACTTCGGTCTGCAAAACGTGGAGAATAACCGTGGCCGTATCAGTGGCGCCAAATTGATCAGTCAGGAGGGCGGTCAGGTAATGCATGCCGGAATCGGCAAAAGTGGTAGCCCAGGTAAAATGGGCTGACTCACCGCGTGTTAATTCCATTCCCTCCGGCATCGTGACCGTGCTCCAGCTAAGCGGATCCTGATCGATATCAGAACCACTCAAATCCAGGTCGAGTATAGAACCTGAAGCTACCGTCACGGTGTCGGGTCCGGAAATGATCGGTTTGCGGTTATTGTTAATCACCACGATTTCAGTCTGAATCAAATCATAATTAAGGCCGTCACCGGCCCAGAAAGTCACTGAAAACGGCGATCCGACCGAGGAATTCGGCCCGATAAAATCGGGTTGCCAGATCAACTGCCCGGTGCCGTCGCCATTATCGACAAACGAAGCGCCATTGGGCCGGGCGGTAACGCCGAGTTGAATCGGGTCGCCATCGCCGTCGATTGATTCTATATTCAATTCAAGCAATTGTCCCTCAAGAAGATACTGCCGGGGAACCGGCTTCAAACTGGGGGCGTCATTGGCCGCTGATAAAGCCGGGCATAGCAGTCCCAGGATTATCAGGAAAATCGCCATCTTATGTGTTAATCTATATCCAGCTAACATATTACCTCAAATGCGGATTGCTCCGCCCTCCCATCAAGCAACTCACAGACCAAGACAGGGCCGAATTAAATTATCGTTCAAATCCAAAACAATTCCCGAAAAAACCTTCTCCAGGGCCCTCTATATCCTGAGCATATTCTCCTATCTTCTGTTTCAACAACAGGTTAAAAAAGCGTCAAAAAAATCCAAAAGTTAGCTACGATCAATTACACGTCCTTTTGATGGCGATAAAAATGATTATTTAAAGATGTGGCGGGTAGAATTGAAAATTTAGTACTGATATTGCTTTTATGATGCAAAACCTTGCAAGTAAATAAATCGACAGTCCTTGTACAAACAAAAAAGCCCCTATCCTTCTTAGGGATCAGATATTTGCAGGTTTTCAGGGCCATCTTCAAATTCTCAACTTTGTATAACTAAAATCTTTTCTCTTTATCTATCCTGGTGTCAATCACTCTCCCTTATTTTTCCCCCTCGGGGAGGTTGAACCTCCCCGGGGAGAAATGTGTAATAGTTTACACTTACTTAATCAGGACCATCTTCTTGGTCACGGAATACTTACCAGCTTCCGCTTTGTAGAAGTAGATACCTGAGGCCTGATTTGAAGCATCCCAAACCAGATTGACGGTACCAGCTTCGCTGTGACCGCTGAACTCACCAACTTTCTGACCGACAACGTTGAAGATGCCGACATTGTAGTTGGAGGCCACCGGCAGTGAGAGAGCGATGGTGGTCATCGGGTTAAACGGGTTCGGGTAGTTGTTCAAAGCAAATTCCGCAGGAATGATCTTGGTTGTGTAAGCAAAACCATCATAGTTGGCCGCTTCCATGGAAATCAGGTTGCCGTTGGTGATCAGAATTTCACCGGAGGCGGACATACCCTTCTCCATGCTGTAAACCAACACGTAGGTGTTGTTATCGCGAACCGCGCTGATCATCTCCATTCCAGCCGCACCGGAACCGAGAGTCACATCCACATTGCCTTCCAGAACAAACTGGGCGGCACCGAGTTCGGCGTTGACGATGATAGCATCGTTAGCGTCGATAACTTCAGCAACCAGACCAGGATTGATCTTGGCGGCGGGCAGAGGCAGGGCATCGCCGATGATGACACGGATCAGGTAAACCAAATCCGCAACCGTCAGGGCAACACCGTCGCCATTGACTTCGGTGGCCGCAGCCTGACCATCAATATTGATGGTGAATGCATTGTAACCAACGATGAAGTAGTTGGTGAAGACAACCGCGTCGGCAATTTCGTTTGGAATGCCGTTCAGGTTAACGTCACCACGATCATCGAGCTCGCTGACCGGAATGATGTCGAAGCCGCCGTTGAAGAACCGAATGAACGGTACTGGAGCCGGTTTCGGCTCACCCGCTAACGCGTGACCGGGAGGATACACACCGGCGTCATCAAGGCAGTTTTCACCAACAACATCGGCACCATAGTAGGTCGGGAATTCTTTGCTCATGGAGGTCGGAATAACCATCAGGCGATAGGTCTCGCAATAAATGGTTTCATCATCGCCGCCATAGGCATAAACTTCATCAGCCACGGCCGTGTAAACGGCGTTCTCGTCATCAAGTTCACTGGGGTTGTAGGCGATGGTGTTGTCACCGCAATCCATCCAGTAGAAGCTGACGGGAGCGAACTGTGACTGGAAGTTATAATCCGAGCTGATCAGGAAGTCGAGGGTGAACAGAATACCCAGAGAATCCTCAAAGGTGCAAGGATCATAATCCGGGATAAACAACTCTTCGGGATGATTCGGCCCATCGTTGGACTCGGCCATAGCAACCACACGGAGCAAGCCGCTCGGGCAGGCCGAACCGCAGTTGCCGTTGTAGTTGTAACGATAGGTGAAGTATTCCCAATCATAGGCCGGATCCGTGAAGATAGCGCCCTTGATAGCGCCGATAAAGGTCAGGGCCGACTGGTCGTAACCAATCAGAAAATCCCAACCAAACATGTCTTCAGAACCGTCACCCTTGAAAACACTGATGTAGCCATGGACACCCTGATGCTGGCCGTGAACCTTTTCAATCACGATGTCATAAGGAACGGCGCTGATAACGTGGAAGACAACGGTATAGGTGTCGGTGTCACCGGCGCAATCCTCGACTGTTACAGTCACAGAATAATCACCAGCGGCAGATGGAGCGGTATAGGTAAGGGTGGCCTTACCGGTCACGCCATCATAAACAATGACTCCGTCACTGGTTGACCATTCTTCAGTGTCGCCGATATTGACATCATTAGAAGTGAATACCACTGTCGCGACACCCTCGGTGCCGACTGAAATAGTGTCTTTCGCCGGCGGCTGAATTTCCGGAGCGGTGTTTTCCACCGTAATAGTGAAAGCGCAATCGGTATAGGTGCCCGCATGGGCGGCATCGGTCACACCAACGACAACGTCGTTCGAACCAACATCAGCGCATGCCGGATCCCATTCATAGAGACCGGAGGTGGCATCAATTCCACCGGGACCGGAAATCATCGCGAAGGTAACGCCGCCCGGAGTTACGGGGGTGCCATCAACCGCGTTGAAATCATAGCTGTAAGCTACATCAAACTGAATGCCGTCATCGACTGGCGGGCAGTTAGTGAAAGTCGGCAGTGGGTCCGGCTGGAATTTCACCGGCCAGCAGGTCTGGGTCCACTCAGGAAGCGGCGGGTCGAACAACCAGTTCAACTTGCCATCAGGATCCTGATCGGGAATGTGGGCGCAACTGTCAATACAGATTTCGCCTTCTTCATCAACAGCCATCGGAACATTGAGGAAGATCCTAAGACGTTCCAAACCGGTCGGGGTGTCGGTGCCGGTGTGGTTAACGACAAAGCCGGGGAATCCGGCGCCCGAGTAGTTGAGGGTGTCGGGAAGAGTTCCATCCCAGCCAAAGGCAAAGAAGAAGTTGCCAAGAGTCCAGAAACCGCCGACCTGGAAGCCGTTCATCAGCAGAAGACTTCCGTCGCCGGTACTGACGACACCATTAAGCATACTGCTGGCAGGCCATTCATAACCCTTGTCAACATGGTTGGCAGTAACGACAGCCCCGGTGCCATAAAACTGGAACGGCATCGAGATTCCGGCCTTATCGGTATCAGGATCACCGGTCGAACCGGAGTTCGCGATGCTGATATCGATATAGAATTCCTGGCCGGCCTTGATTTTCATCGTGCCGCCGTCATCCCACTTAAAGGAATCAGGAACAGACGGGACAATGGACATTCCGTAAGCCAGCCCAAAAGAAAGAAGTAATGATGCGAAAACGAGTGTAAACAAAACGCGTTTCATGCTGTACTCCTGTTTTGTTTCGTTAGCATTTGTCATACTAAACTCAAAGCAATGACTCGTTTTGAGTCAGTTAACATCCCCCTCGAGTCCGAAATCACTCTTGTCTTCAACGGCGAGAGCCACCAAGCCGAGGAGAGACGTTGAATTCCGGCAAGAAAAAGTAGTAATGTAGATCTCTTTCTTCTGAGCGCGTGTCTATCAAATTACCTCTCTTAAGTTTCACCTCCTTTCTTGTTTTTGGTTGCAAGTTAAGTTAACTGTTATTAGTCAAATATTAGCTCCCAATTAAAATCAATTTATTTCTCTCTCATGATCAGCAACCCGGCGGGCAGTGCGGGCTCGGGCCGCCGCGATAGAGGTAGTTAATCAGATAAGTGGCATCCAGGATATTACGTTTGGTATCGCAATTGACATCCATCAGATCGGCAACACAGGGTGCCGGTCCGCCGCGATAGAGGTAGTTGATCATATAAGTAGCATCCAGGATATTGACACTGTTACTGCAGTTGACATCGCCGCAGTCATAAGGCGGCGGCAACTCAATGGTCAATGAACCGTTGAATATATAAACTTTCGAAGTGTCGATATGACCGTTTAAAATGGTATCGGAAATGACAAAACTGTCGGTCGGGCCCTCTTCGACCTCTTCCCAGAGCGTGCAGATTCCACCCTCCCAGACCAGGCACTCATACCAGGTGGTATCGTAAATGGTGTCGGTCAGGATTCCGATAGCGTTTCCCTTTTCATCGGAGAAACTAAAATTATCGGCCGTGGTGGCCTGGACGTAAATGGTCACCGTCCGGTCGGTCATTTCGTCGGGAATATCATAAACATCGGCCAGAATCTTAAACAGCGGTTTTTCGCCTACCTGCGGATAGCCGATGCCAGTGGTGTACGGGGGTTTTAACTGGTTGGCCTGTCCGACCACTTTGATATCATAGGGTCCCCCGGACATGGAATTGGACCGGACATATTCCCACCCGGAAATCAGGGTGCCGGTGGTATCGAAATTACCGATGACAGCCGGATATTCATCGATATTAATCGAGTCGTAGGGGTAGAGCGGGTCAAGAATCACAGAATCGGTGATATCCCGCCACTCTTCACAGTCTGGTCCGTTCCATGAAATACAACTGTAATAAGTGGTGTCGGCAAAAGTGGCCGTGTCGGTTTGAAACTCGCAGATATAATTCTTATTCAGCAACAGCCAGACTTCAAATCCGGCGACAGTGTCGGCATAATTTTTGGCGAATACGGAGATGACCGTATTTTGTTCGCCGGGCATGGCCGTAGTATCGCCTACCTGGACAACCAGGTCGGGGAACTGCGCGACAGTCGGGGAAAACGCCAGAACAATTATGGCACAGACCAAAAGAAACGTCCAGTTTAGCCGTGAGGGCAAAGAGCTGAAGGACATTCTTTTCCTCCTTGGTTGAGATTCAATCGTGTTGACAGCAATCCCTTAGCAATTCCGGCCTAAATAGCACACCCTTGGGTTACAAATTCCGGTTGTAAAAAAGCGACAGCCGTTCTACTACCAACTATCGGCTTTTTTATCCAATCTTCCAGTTTCGCAGGTCCTAACAAGCTAACGCGCAGTTGCTTTCTTTAAGAAGGCCCCCCGCCGCCTTAAAGCTGGATTCTCTTAATTGTACTGTATTCTTCAGAGTTATCAGAAGACCAAATAATGTTCACCTTATTGTTTTAACAAGGTTATGCTGCGGACATTACACCTATCATCCGAAAGGCAATATAAACACTAAGGTCTCTTATGTCAATAAGAAAATCCTGATTTTCTGCAGTTTTTTATCAGCAAATTCCCGACCAAATCCTGTGGCCCCTTTGTTTTCAGAGGTCCGCGGGGCAACAAATCCGGCGCGGCATGAATTACGAAACATAATGTCTGCAAAATCATTCCTAAATTCGGCCCCTTGATTTGGTACTATTTTTCTCCTTTCCGGAGGCAAATTAGTGAAAAATTATTTCAATAATATTGCTGTTTTTTTGGTTTTTTTTTAGGAAATCCGGTGATTTTAATAACCCGAACTAAAATCCAATGAAAATATTGTTGGCCGAACCGACTAATTTTTGTATCCTGAACGAACAAACTCAAACCGCAATAACAGGATAATACTGAATATGGCCAAACTGATGAGCAAAAAGACCAGAGAAACGGTTTTGACGGCGACCGTCCTGGTTATAGTTGTCGCCTTTATATTCTTTTACATAATATACCCCCTGATAACTGTGCCCGGGCTGACCTGCCGATCCGACCGCGATACGTTTGATGATCCTGATTATGCCCCGGTCAATGACGCGGCTTATTTTGTCGAACTGGGCCTGAACCCTGATACCTTTACAGTTACGACCGATGATAACCTGCGGCTGGCCTGCCTTTATTTTGCCCCCGATTCGGCCATATATGATTCGGTCAGGGGAACAGTGGTTTTTCTTAACAGCTCCGATACGGATCGGACGGCTTTCGCTCCCTATTTATCGCCCTTGCTTGACTCCGGCCTGGCGGTGGTACTCTATGACCTGCGGGCCACCGGATTATCGGGCGGCACCTATCACACGGCCGGATTTTACGAATCGGATGATCTCAACCAGCTTCTGATATATCTCAAATTTCATGAGCGCGATCGGCACCCGCTTATCACGGTTGGTTTCGGAATCGGCGGCGATGCCGTTTTAAGCGCCGCCCGGAAGGAACAGCGCGAGGAGCTGGTGGTGGCGATCGATCCCTTTATCACCGCCGCCCGCTGGATAAACATGATGAAACAGGAAAAAGGCGCCTGGCCAATACCTTTTTATAACCGATTATATTACTGGTGGTATCTGAAACTTTACGGCTTGCCGCTGAATCGGACCGGCCTTGATGATATCCAAGCGGTAGCCTCGCGCACGGTGGTGGCGGCCGCGGAAGAAAATCTGGAGTCCCCCGAAATTAAGCAACTGATTGATTTGTCCAGCGAGATGGTAACCCCGGTCAAAAAGCCCACCAATGAAACCGCCATGAAAGCCTGGCTGGTAGAATTGATTTACCGGGAATTATAGATTATGCGTAACCGGTGAAATCCGACTCCAAAAAATATCTAAAATCCCATATTTAAACCGAAAGAGAAATCCTCGGTCGGATAATTCGACAACTGCCAGGTCAACATCAGCTTTAATCCCAGAAGTTGTGGAAAACCGATTCCGAAGCCAAGTTCCCGATACGGCTTCCCGGCTACCAAAGAGAGCCGGTCATCGGTCTGCGGAAGATGGTTCTTGAAATCGGTCCAGAAAGCTCCGCCATGAACACTCAGGGTCAGGGGCAAATCTTTTATCAGCGGCAAACCGCTTTTGCGAAACAGGTAGCGGCCGAAATCGTGACTGAGATGGACAGAACCGACCCGGTTGCCTATGAAATTGGTTTCGCCGGTGGTCCAGAACGCAGACTCGATAAAACTTATTTCACCGCCATGGTCCACCGTAAAATATCTCTGGGGCGATAAATCATAATCAGAGCCGCCGGCATAGGCGGTAAGATTGGTAAAACCGAAATTGAACAGGCGGAAATTGTGATCAAGCGATATATAGTAACGCGAAAAATGAAAATCATTTCCAATCAGATCGGGATCGGCCAGTTCCCCGCCTGCTTTCACAATAGTATAGGGCAAACTGTTAAGCGGTCTCTCCCCCTTTTTGAATTTTGCAAGCTGACGGCTGTCCCAGACCAACTCCGCCCCAAGTGAGCGTAATTTCCCCTCTGTAATTTCAGGATTCTTACGAAATTCCTTATCTTTATCGAACAGACTGTAGGTGGCGTGATTGGAGACGCTGTATTGATTGAAGTCGTTGTATGACAGAGTCATTCTGGTATGATTGAGAAGTTTCGCGCCGAGACTCAGCCGGTAACCCTTTTCACGGAAATAATCAACATGATCTATTTTGCTCCAGAATGCGAAAAAGGTGGAATTATAAAAATCTCCCGATACGACAGTCGGACGCTGGACGATTTCGTCATGGTATTCCGCTCCGACCCATAAGCGTTGACGTTTATTCAGCAAATATCTAAATCCATAATTATGTTGCCAGTATTCGCCATCGAAAGCATAACCGCTTTTCAGATGAAGGCTAAGTTCCGGAGTAATAGCGAGATTATAAAGGCCAAGGCCGAGATAGGCGCCCTCGACCCGGTTGTAATGGAATAAGTCATAATTGGAGAGAAGGGCTATTAACCCCATCATGGTATATCTAATGATCGTTACCGGAAGCGGTTTGGATTCATTTTCGAGCGAATCGATCCGCGTGTAACCGTATTCTTCCTCTCCGGTCAGAGGGATCAACTGGCCGGAGGCCCATTCCAGCGAATCGACATCGTCGGCGTTTTCATCGACCTCAATGGCATATTCATCGAAAGCAACTTCGGGCACATCGGCATCAAACAAATAACGGTGAAGGGCGGCGCGGTAATCGATGGTCATGACCGGAATACCGGGGAAACCAATATTGATGGTTCCTCCGAGGGTGATTTCGATGGGCATCCAGATATTATTATCAAACTCAGCATACTTCTGAGTGTATCGAATATCATAGAAATAGGGTAGCTCGACCCCCTCGCTGAAACCAACATCGACTCCCACCACGGCAAAGGAGGAATCGACAATATCGATGGTGCCGACAAAAAGCGGCTCATTCTGGTTTTTGGGTTCGATCTCCAGTCGGAAAATGGCTTTGTTATCGACATAAATGGTATCGATCAGATAATAATTATAATGATCCAGGGCATCATAAGCGGTTGGCGAGACCACCGAGTAACGCTCGATTTCCATCCGGTTGCCGTTGAAATCCAGAATTCCGCCGACCGTGACCATGTTTCCTTCGGCGGGAAGGTTTGAGGTTTGTTTGCGGGCCAGAATAATTTCCTTGTATTTATCCGGTGCTTCCCAGTAAGAAATCAGTTGAGTCTCGGTGATCAGAATAATGGCGTTGGAATCAGCTTTCGATTTATCCTTGACTACCAGCCGGGCGTAGGCCTCGAAAGAATAGTCGTGAAGCAGGGAGAGAAGGTCCTTTTTGCGGTCGATAGCCTGGACGATTATCTTCTGGGCCGGGTCATAGGCCCGCTGATAAACTTTCATTCCTTTGAGTATTTGAACCGACTGCCTCAACCGGACATCAAGAGTGATATTGCTGTCGGGAATTTCGATTTCGACTGTTTCCGAGTAATGGGCGATATGGCTGAACTTCAGTTGATATTTTCCGGGATCGAGTCGCAGGCGGTACTGCCCCTGGTCATTGGCCAGCATGGAGCGGCCGGTTCCTTCCACTCGAACAGTGGCGGCGGAAATTGGCTGGCCGCTGTCGAAATCATAGATTGTCCCCGTGATAATTCCCGCGAAGGAAGATGCCGCAGAAAGAATCATCAGAATTACATTGATGATTATCGTGAAGGGATAATATTTTTTCATGTATCAGTCGGTCTCCCAAAAGAAGGAATCGAGTTTATAAATGACAATTATAGACTGATACGTTTGTTATTCAAGATGGTTTCAGACATAAATAACACTTCTGTCGCGTTGATTTATGATTTCATTCGGGCGACCTTACCATCCGGGTATAAAGCAATATTTAAAATTACCGAAGCCGCTTTTTAGTCTATTCCGGCGGCTTTCAGGACTTCCATCATTTTAGCATCGCTTTTATTGGCGACACTCATCAGCGGTTCACCCTGAGCATTCTTGAACCTGGTGTCGGCCCCGGCTTCGATTAGATATTTAACCAGATCGACGTGGCCGTACTTGATCGCCTCTCTCAAGATGGTGGTGCTTCCCGATCCATAGACCATGTTGACATCGGCCCCGGCCTCCACCAGCATTTTGACGATCTCGGTTTTACCGTATTGAGATGCCGCCAGTATCGCCGACTGGCCTGTCCCGGTGACCAGGTTGACATCGGCCCCGGCCTCGACAAGAAATTTGACGGCCTTATCCCGGCCGTACATGGCGGCCATTAATAATGGTGTGTAGCCATCGCCGGAATCGAAATTTATATCGACTCCCGCATCCAGATGCTTTTTTATGACCTCGATATTACCCATCCCGGCGGCATTGACAATATCGATATCCTGTGAGCCCCCCGATGATGACTCGCTGAAAGGCGTATAGCCTTCGGGACCCTTGAATTCGGCCCGGTCTATTTTACCGGTTTTGATATTGGTTATTTTCGCGCTATAATCAGCCATCACCAAATTCTGGATTTTAATGGGGAAATTGAATTCCCGTGCTATCCAGACGATCATTATATCCTGACCACTGCTGGAATATTTGAACTTATCGCACTCCTGCTGTCCTATTTTTTCGATCCCGAGACTTTCTTTTTTGGCAATCGAGGCGGTATAGACGGCACTCTGAAAAGGATCATTCATCAGGCTGGTTTGATCCTGGCTCCCCATTTCACGGAATTGTTTTTCCTGGGTATTATAAACATGGGTGACGCTTTTAGTGCGGTCGACAATGACGATAATCGGTTGTCCGGACGGAGTGAAATCCATTTTATAGAACTCATCGCTGACCTTGATATTCCCAATCAGAGTATCTTTCCCCTGGGCAATTGTCAGATCACCGCTAAAATCGGTGGCGGCCGCGGTATGTGCCGCAGGTATCAGCGCCATGATAATCAGCGCCAATCCGGCAATGCTAATGGATCTGTTCATGTTAACTCCTTCCCTGATCCGGTCCGGCCGGAGATTTCTGGATTAAAACTGACTTGTGATAAATCCATTATAATGAAAAATTATATTGACATATATAAAAAGTTAGCCTTTGATTGACATCAGATTGATCATCATAGTTTTCACACCGAAAAATCAATAATATATCATCAAGCAGGGGAGGCAATTATGCGGACTCTAACCCTGATTGCGATATTTTCCCTTATCGCGATTATAACATCCGGGTGCGGCGATCAAATAGTCGAGATCAAATCCGATGGTAACTGGACGTGTACCTACCTGGGCGGCCCCAAAAATCCACTTCAGACTGTCACCGGCAACGGAAACAAGTCGGTCAATATCTATGATAAGCCGCCGGTCACGGTCGGGCTGCGGCTGGACGGCGGATCTTATGTAAAATTTAAGATTACCTGCAAACAATGGGCCTTTCTGGGCAGCTGTCATACGACCGGATGGAAAGAAAGCAAGAGTTTCGGTACCTGGGTTTATCTGGAATGGAAATAACAACAGGCCGGCGAAATTAATACAACCGCTCTCGTTTGGCCAGGAAGGCATAGAGAGCCAGGTCAAACGGGACCGAGGTGTCGATCAGATGATAATCGATCCGGCTCTGGCGGCATTCGGCGGCGATATGGTCGCAATATTCACGCGTCAGGCGGGCATAATGTTTCTTAATCTGCCAGGGTAAAGTGGTAATCTCTTCGCCGGTTTCGAGGTCCTTGAAAACCGCCTCGCGCGGGAAAGCGAAATCTCGTTCGCGGGGATCGAGGATATGAAACAGGATCATCTCATGGTTGCGATGGCGGAAATGTTTCAGACCGGAGATGATGGCGGCCGGATTATCGAGCAGATCGGAAAAGAGAACTATTAATCCCCGGCGATGAATTCGTTCGGCCATTTCGTGAAGGGCAGAACCTATATCGGTCTTGGATGAAGGGGTCTGGTTGGCCAGTTCCTGGAGAAGAATATGCAGGTGTCCCGATTTTGAACGCGGCGGCACATAGCGCCGGATGGTTTCGTCAAAGGTCACCAGTCCCACAGCATCCCGTTGCTTCAGCATCAGAAGCGACAGCGCCGCGGCCAGGGTGGAGGCGTAGTCGTGCTTGACCGGACCGCCGGAGGTGTAACTCATCGAGGCCGAGCAGTCCAGAAGCAGGTAGGCCTTCAGGTTGGTTTCTTCCTCGTATTGTTTGATATAAAACCGGTCGGATTTGGCATACACCTTCCAGTCGATATCGCGGATATTATCGCCGGGCATATACTGGCGGTGTTCGGCGAATTCGACCGAAAAACCATGGTAGGGTGATTTATGCAATCCGGCAATAAATCCCTCAACCACCATCCGGGCCTTGAGTTCCATCCCCTTGAGTTTCCCGACCACTTCGGGATCGAGATATTTTCGGTATTCGAGATTGGGCATATTCTATTATTTTAATGTAACTGACTTAATAAAAACGTAGAAGTATGTTTAAATTTGCTCAAGTCTTTTTATTTCTTTCTTTATTTCATCTATAACTTCAGTATTTTGAATAAATTTACTTTTATCCTTTTTAACGGAGATCACATAAAAAACATTCCCGCCATATTTTTTGAAGAAATTCGCATGAGTATTTTTTTGAAGCTCTCTTTCCTTAAATATTTGTGCAATATGAGACACATTACTTGCTGGCTTAATCTGAAGGCCAATATGTCGACCTTTTACAGTTATAAAAAAATCGACATTATATAACCTGTCCCATTCATCGGGAGCCGGCCTAATTTTCACACCAAGTATTTCTTGCAACTGCCCGTAAATTGTTCTTATTTCTGTTGTGTAACCATCATAAGTTCTATTAATAACCAAATTATATATATATTTAATACAGTCTTCTTCCGTTATATCATCTATTTCAGCAACAAGAACTTCTGTAATCTTGGCATATAATTTCCTTCCCAAATCAACCAGGTGTTCGTTAGAGAAGACGTTTTCGGAATAATATCTTTCCCATTCTTTCAGGTTTTTTGGTGCACACTTCCGTATTGCTTCGGAAACTGCACCGACATTTCTTTTAAAATTTAGTTGAAATCTATTGGTCGCAGAGTTGAGTATCCACTCTTTAGGCATGTATCTCACTCCGAAGCTTCAAAAGGGTTCTGTTTGAAATGCGGTAATTATCATCGATTTCAGCAAACCCCTTTTTAATCAAATGAGCATTAATAAATGTTTTGTTAATCAGGTACATATAGACCAACAGGTTGTTTTCAGTGTCATAGCAGTCATTATCAAACTTTAAAATCACTCTTCTCCCCTTGACGGTTCGATTCAAATAATTATTAAATTCATTCAATTTTGACTTTCTTGCTTTAATACCAAGTAATTTAAGTGTCAACCCATTTCTTGTCTTGAGCAGATTATCACCCAGAATTTCATCAATGATACAATAATCTATCTTATAATTACTCGTTTTAGAATCGATCTTAGATCCAAATGTCAGTTTTTTTACATCTATTTTCTTGTTAAATTTAACCGGATCCTTAAATTTATATGGTAATTTACTGATTCTTTCTATTAAATTAATTTCATTCTGCTTCAATTCTATAAATTCAAACCGGTTTTCCTTATTAAAAAGATCGCCATTATTCAAACCTAGTTTCTTCTTGATGTGTTTTTTATATTGAGAATTCATTTCGAAGCCTATTGAATTACGACCCTCATTTCTTGCTGCAAGAGCGGTAGTTCCACTTCCCAAGAACGGATCAAATATGGTATCGCCAACAAAAGAAAACATTTTTATTAGTCTTTTCGGTAATTCCTCCGGAAACATTGCGATATGGCCATTTTGCTTTTCACCCGCAAAATTCCAATGACCGTTGAAATAAAGATTCCATTCTTCGATTGACATCTTCGATGCTAATTTCACTCCATTCCCGACCTTTGGAGGTAACCCGGGTTTCTTAAAAACCAAAATAAATTCATAATCCAACTTCAGGATGCCATTTCTTGGATATGGAAATGAACCCATAATTGTTGCTCCACCGGTAGTATTGCAGGTTGTCACTTTCTGCCATATTATTGCTCCCATATAGTCAAAACCGATAGTTTCGCAGAATTTTATAATTTCGGTTCGTATTGGGATTATTTTATAGCGGCCGTAATAAACTGATCTGGCAAATTGATCCCCTATATTAATACAAAGCCTGCAACCCTTATGCAATACTCGATAACATTCCGACCAGACCAGATTAAGATTATTAATATATTCTTCATAAGAGTCATTGAATCCAATTTGGTTGTCTACTTCATAATCCTTTAGTTGCCAATAAGGTGGCGATGTTATCACCAAATGGATAGATTCATCATTAATGACATCAAGTTTTCGTGAATCTCCAAAGAATATTCTGTGTTCTGTATTCATAAAAATACCAATTTAAATTTCCCAATTTATTTAAATAATATAGGTAAATTAGGTTCACAATCACATTAATAATTAATCTAACTGGATTTTTATTAATTATCTATTCGCCGCAAGTTATCAGGCCGTGTCCTCATCAGTGAAATTTTTCTCCAGATTGCTGTTCAGCGAAAGCGAATACAGTGCTATCAAAATCAGGTGCAGGACAAAAAGAACCATACTCAGGACCAGTTTCAATCCATCGCCGACACCATATCGCGCCAGATCCATTTGATAAAATAAAAAGGTGTTGCCCAGCGAAATAATTGTCAGGGCCGTTATCGAGAGCCCTTTCAAACTCAGGATATTTGCGTATATGGCCGGATATTCAATTTTGTTTCCGGCGCGGCGATACGACAGCGGGTAGTCCTGCCAGAACTCCATGTTGGTGAAAAGAAAAAAATGTTTTAAAAATTCGAGCCGCCGGAGCATCAGGCAAAAATACAGCCGGATGTGAATCAGCAGGAAAATAAACATTATCCCCAGAATAATACCGATGGCCGGAAAATAGTCGGCCATGGACGCTGATTGCCCGCCCCGTAGAATAAAATACGCGGCCCAGATAGCCGGATATACTATTATATATGTGATCAGGACGGCAAAATAAACGCGGCCGTAACTTTTAAGAAGATCATAAGTTTTTGCGAACTCAATCTTCTTGAACTCATCGGGAATCATCGCGATTTATTTTTTCCTTAAATTGACCAGAATCATCAGCGACATGATAAAAAACATCACCAGTATGACCGGTCCGCAAAAATAGGTAAGGAAATTGGCCGGCCAGCAGAATCCCTTACCGGATAAACCGAACAGATGACCGATTATCAAAATACCCAGAATAATAAAAAACCATTTCTTCAGGGTTACCGGGTAGGTGCTAAATGCAAAAAGCAGACAAACCACAAAGTACAACAGGGATTGAGTGGTGATATGTCCGATCGCCTCGGCCATATTCCCTTCGAACTGGAGCCACATCAACTGACATTCCTGTTGCCGGGCGTACTCCTCAAATTTGTCAAGGTCGTCATATTCAATCGGTTCCTGTTCGCCCGAATCGGCCCATTCCGGGGCGGTCACGGCACTGTCGTCGGATAGAATGGTGTTAAAATCGGCTTCGGTATCATATTCGCCGTAACCTTCGCCAGCTTCATAATCATCCAGATCGGTGTTCAATTCGCCGATAATACCGATACTCATTAACCCGATCACGGTCATCCAGACAACGAGGAACATGACCAGGACGGCGAAAAAGGCGATAAAAGTTTTGCCGTACGGCGGCAGTTTGGTAAGATTGAAATCGTTGAACATGATTCCCTCCTATGGCCTATATATACCTATATATAATAGTATAAACCGGCATCCATTCCGGTTTGAAATCAGCTTTTTTCTTTGACTGCTTCCAGCAGACGGGTAACAATAGCCGGAGTATCGACTCCGTCGGCCTCGGCATTGAATGATGTCACAATCCTGTGGCGCAGAACCGGCAGGGCGGCAAAACAGATATCCTCGGGTCCCGGAGTCGGACGGCCATCCAGAATCGCCCTGGTTTTTGCGGCCAGAATCAGATACTGCGAGGCTCTCGGACCGGCTCCCCAGGAAACCCAGTTTTTAATAAAATCAGGCGCGTTTTTTTCATTGGGGCGGGTTGACCGAGCAATCTCGACCGCATAATGGATCAGATGATCGGAGACCGGAACCCTTCGAACCAATTGCTGTAAATCTATTATTTCTTTACCGCCCAAAATCTTATCGAGTTTATAATCAAGCGTCACGGTTGTCTTTTTGACCATCAACTCCTCTTCCTCAGAAGAAGGATAGTCCACCCCGACATGAAACATAAATCGATCCAACTGCGCTTCCGGCAAGGGATAAGTCCCCTCCTGTTCAATTGGATTCTGGGTTGCTAGGACAAAGAAAGGTTCTTCGAGAGTGAAAGTTTGTCCGGCCGAGGTGACTTCGTGCTCCTGCATGGCCTGCAAAAGCGCCGCTTGCGTTTTAGGCGGAGTGCGGTTGATTTCATCTGCCAGAATGACATTGGCAAAGACAGGACCCTTGACGAATTTGAATAATCTGCTCCCGGAGGCGCGATCTTCCTCAAGAATTTCAGTCCCGGTGATATCGGATGGCATTAAATCCGGGGTAAACTGAATACGATTAAATTTCAGATCGAGAATTTCGGCCAGAGTTGAGATCAAAAGAGTCTTGGCCAAGCCGGGAACACCCACCAGCAGACAATGCCCTCCTGACAGAAGGGCAATCAGCAGTTGTTCGATTACCTTATCCTGGCCGACAATTACTTTGGCTATTTCGCTTCTGATTTTTTTATAGGCATCATTAAGTTGTTCGACGGCTTTAAGATCATTCTTACTTTCGGTCATTTGGTATCCTCCGTAGACTCGGGAAAAAGCTTTCGGCCGCAGAGCGGCCGTTACAGGATTCGGCCCCCGAGAAATTTCAAGGGAACCTTAATAATTATCATAAGTCCAAAAGAGAGGATGAGTTGTGGAAAAGCCACCAAATTAGGGCTTTAAAAAAATGATGCAAGCCTCACTCTTTCAATAGGATTGTTGGCTATCCACAAAATCGCGGAGTTGTCCACATATTGAAGCCTGTCCGTCCAGACTTACTTCTTAATTTCCTCTTTGGGCTTATCTTTGACAATAAGAGAGTCTTTTTTCTCCTCGGGAGGAATAAAGCCGAGATTAGATCTCCCTTCCTTCATCTGGCAACCGCCGCAAAATATCGCACCCTGTTCCACCACCAGCGATTTGGTCTTGATATCGCCTTCAATATCTGATTTAGCCTGAAGTTCGACTTTTTCATTGGCGACTACATTGCCGACCAGTTTTCCGGCTACTACAGCGATCTGGGCCTCAATATCGGCCTCGACCAGCCCGCCGGAACCAACGGTCACGGTGTCGGAACATACGATTTTGCCTTTAACGGTCCCATCGACACGCACTGATCCCTTGATGTCGAGGGTTCCGGTAAAAACGGCGTCCTTACCGATGATTGTGTTCATTACTCCACCTTCATTTTTGCTCATGGGATTCTTCATCATAGCTGATATATTTTAAAGGGTTTACCGGTTGATTATTTTCCCTTATTTCATAGTGCAGGTGCGGTGCCGTCGATTTACCGGTATTGCCCGAGAGAGCAATCCGTCCTCCGACCAAAACCTCGCTGCCTTCTTCGACCAAAATTTCACTATTGTGACCGTACAGGGTCGAGATACCGTCATCATGCTCGATAATGACTATCAGGCCATACACGGAATCCTCGCCTGCGAAGGTCACCGTTCCCGATGCGGTCGCCAGAACCGGGGTGCCGATCGTGGCGGCGATATCGATGCCGGGGTGGTATCCCGCCGAATCATCGCGAAATCCCCTGGTCATATAGCCCTGAAGAGGCAGACCGTCCGGACGACCATCGCCGGCGGCCACCGATCGGGTCATTATGGCCGGGGGAGTTTTCTCGAAGCTTGCAAAGAGGACCGAATCCGACGGCAGTTCCGGAAGTTCGATATCGACTCCGGCCAGTTGTGATATCCGGCCGACGATTTCGCGGGTATCATTCATTTTTTCTTCGAGTAACCCCACCTTGTACTTGTATCTTTTCAAATCCTCGTTTTCTTTTTCTAATCTATCGGCCAAAGCGGCGCGAGCTATAATCTTTCCATAAAATGAAAAGAACAAAATAACCGCGATGACAAAGAGAATCGCCAGCACTACCAGCGTTTTAAACAGCCAGGCGCGCATTTTAATCCCGAACGGACTCTCGACACCGTCGGGGACAATCATCAGACTGAAATATTTGGCCATTAGTCAAACTCGATTCAATTAATCTTCCTGAACAGCTCCAGAAGACGGTCCAGATCTTCCTCGCCGTAGAACTCTATTTCAATTTTACCGCGTTTCAGGCGTGTGGTTATTTTTACCGCCGTTCCGAGAAGCTGTTTCAAATAATTTTCAGCCTCGACTAAGGCCGGCACTTTTCTTTTGGGCACCAGTTTCCGCCGTTTACCCTTACGGGCGGTATCCTCGGCGGAACGAACCGACATATTTTCCGAAACGATCCGCTCGGCCAGACGCACCTGCGACAGCTCGCCATCAACAGCCAGAATGGCACGAGCGTGGCCCTCGCTCAGTTTACCCTCACGGATCATATGCTTGATCTTGTCCGGCAATCCCAGCAGACGAAGCATATTGGCAACAGCGGCGCGGCTTTTGCCGACTACCACGGCCAGCTGGTTCTGGGTCAGGCCGGCTTCATCCATCAGATGCCGGAAGGCTTCGGCGGTTTCGAGAGGATTTAAATCCTCGCGCTGAAGATTTTCCACTAACGCCATCTGGAGCATCTCGGACTCGTCTTTTTCCTCGATCACGATCGCGGGAATTCTGTCCAGACCGGCGATATGAGCTGCCCGGTAACGGCGTTCGCCGGCGATCAGGATATAACCCTGGTCGGCGCTTTTCACCAGGATGGGTTGCAGGACTCCCTGGCTTTTAAACGATTCGGCCAGTTCTCCCAGACTGCTATCATCAAAGTCCTGTCGGGGCTGCATCGGATTGGGCGAGATCACGGTCAGCGGCAGGTTGATATATTTCGCGCCGCCGGGACTTTTCTCCTCTTCCCGCTGGCTCGGAATAAGGGCTTCCAGCCCGCGCCCCAGGACAATTTTGCCACTCATCGGCTTAATACCTCCTTGGTCAAAGCCATGTAATTTTCTGCACCGCTGGAAAGAATATCGTACAGGATAATCGGCTTCCCGAAGCTCGGTGCTTCCGAAAGACGAACATTGCGGTTTATTATTGTATCATACACCCGGTTGTTGAAAAATTTGCGGGCCTCATCGGCCACCTGCCTCGAAAGATTGAGCCGCCGATCGTACATGGTCAGCAGGACGCCCTCTATTTCGAGCGCCGGGTTAAGACTGCTCTGTACCAACTTGATGGTATGGAGCAACTGACCCAAACCCTCCAGAGCATAATACTCGCACTGGATGGGGATCATGACCGAATGGGCCGCGGTCAGGGCATTGAGCGTCAGCAGGCCGAGCGACGGCGGGCAGTCGATAATAATATAGTCATATTTATCCACTATTGGAGCAATGACCCCGGCCAGGATTTTTTCACGGGAAATCATGCCGACCATCTCGACCTCGGCGCCGACCAGGGCGATCGACGACGGGGCGACGTTTAATGAGGACAAATCCGTCGATAATATGACATCGGCAAGATTTTTACGGCGGATCAGAGTATCATAGATCCCGGCTTCGATCCGGGTCTTTTCGAGCCCGACTCCCGAGGTGGCATTGGCCTGCGGGTCAATATCTATCAAAAGCGTCTTTTTTTCGGCCACTGCCAGGCAGGAGGACAGATTGATGGCGGTGGTGGTTTTGCCCACCCCTCCTTTTTGATTGGCCACAGCGATAATTTTCGCCACTTATACCTCTGTATTCTTAATTCTACTCAGTTTTACGACAAGAGATTACGATGTTAAAACACCTTTTGCAAGGAAAAAATCAAGCCTCGGCCGAAAAGATAGTGAAGGTGCGAAGTTGTTTATTATCATCCAGATAATATCGGTGGGAGCCAGCCCTAAAACCGGGCGGGATTTTGATCGCGGCCGAATCAAAATCGGCATAGTAGATAAAATTCCCGGATGGTTTGAGGAGACTAATCGCCCGGCCGAGTATTTTCAAATCCAGGCGAACCAGCTTCATCGTTCCCAGGGGAAAGGAACCGGGATCCATTTGACCGGCCGCTTCAATAAAATCCTTCTCTATCACCCGGGCTTTAAGGTCAAAATGCTTGATTGCATCGCGGAGAAAGGTCGCCTTTTTTCCTGTTCTTTCGATTAAGACAGCCTCAAGATGGGGGTGGGTCAGAAGCAGAATAAGGCCGGGCAATCCCCCGCCGGAGCCAATATCAAAGAACCTGCCTTCGGGCCTGCCGAGGATATCAAATGGAATCAGACAGTCGGCCGCCAGACGAACCAGATTGACCGGGGTTGTTTCACGTGAAACAATATTGACATACTTGTTAAAATCAAGGACGGTCCGGATATATTCCGGAATGATTTCGTCAAGCCTATATCTGGAAATAATTTCCCGCGAATGATAAAACGGAATACCGGCGTTGTCTTCGGAAAGATGTATCATTGGTTGGTCGCTGATGGTCTGGACTGGGTTATCCGGAATTTCCTGACATGAATCGAAAGAGCCGCAATATCTCCGGTTGTAACACCTTCGATCCGGCCGGCCTGGCCCAGTGATCGGGGTCTTATTTTCTCAAATTTTTCTTTTGCCTCATTGCGCAAACCGTTCAATTGCCGATAAACCAGAGCATCGGGAATCAGTTCGTTTTCCAGACGGCGGAATTTCTCGACCTCGCGCTCCTGCTTTTTGATATAACCGGCATATTTGATACTGACAGCCGCCCGCTCTTTTACTTGTTCCGATATCAATTCATTTCCGCCGCTGTCTAACGGTTCTATCTCACTATAGGTTACTCCAGGGACTTTCAGCAGATCGGCCAGAGAGATAGTTTCCCGCCGGACAAAATGGTGCGATAACCCATCCAGTTTTGAAACAGCCACAGTGGTTCGTTTGAGACGTCGAATCTCCCGATCGGTGATTTCCCTGAGCCTGATAAAGTCCTCATAATCAGACTCAGGAATCAGTCCCAGCTGATGCGCATTAGGAAACAGACGATCCCGGGCATTATCCTCACGGAGCCTCAAGCGGTATTCGGCGCGAGAAGTGAACATGCGGTAAGGTTCTGTAGTTGAATGAGTTATTATATCATCAATCATTACGCCAAGGTAGGCATCAGCCCTGTCGATTATAAATGGCGGATGGTTATCAATCTTCAGGACAGCGTTAATGGCCGCCATCAAACCCAGCCCCCCGGCTTCTTCATAGCCCGAAGTCCCGTTGATCTGGCCGGCCATAAAAAGATTCTCCAGTTGTTTCGATTCCAGGGTCGGTTTGAGTTGATAGGCGGGACAATAATCATACTCAATGGCATACCCCGGCCTGGTGATAGTGGCTTCTTCCAGACCCGCAATGGTTCGGATGGCCTCGTGCTGAACTTCCTCGGGAAGAGAAGTCGAGAAACCATTGGGGTAGATTTCATCGGTTCCATTGCCCTCCGGTTCCAGGAAAATCTGATGTCTCGGTTTTTCGCTGAAGCGATAGATTTTGTCCTCAATTGACGGGCAATAGCGCGGTCCAACCGAATGTATTTGCCCGGAAAACATCGGCGAGCGAAGCATGTTTCTGGAGATTATTTCGCGAGTGCGGTCATTGGTATAGGTTAGATAACAGGGCACCTGATTAATGTGATAAGGATGAGTTTTGTATGAGAAAAACGGGATCGGTTCCATCCCCGGCTGAATCTCGCAACGAGTAAAATCGATACTCCTGCCATTGAGCCGCGGCGGGGTTCCGGTTTTCAGGCGGCCGACTTCAAATCCATGAGCTTTAAGCGATTCGGTCAATCCGTAGGCGGCCGGTTCACCCACCCGACCGGCTTTAATTTGCTTTTCACCAATATGTATCAATCCGCCCAGAAAAGTCCCGGTGCAGAGGATTACCGCTCCGGAGAAATATTTCCGGCCCGATTCGGTTTCGATTCCGATAACACGATCGCCCTTGGAAACAAGAGCCGAAGCAATATCCTCGATTATGGTCACATTGGGATCGGCTTTGACAAAATCCGAAACATATTGAGTATATTTGATCCGATCCGCCTGGGCCCGGGTAGCCCAGACCGCTGGACCTCGGGAGAGGTTAAGTTTACGAAACTGGATTCCGGTGGCATCAATGGCCTGCCCCATAAGGCCGCCCAGGGAGTCGATTTCGGCCACAATCTGCGATTTGCCCAACCCGCCAATAGCCGGGTTGCAGGACATCAGGGCTAATTTGTTCTTATCCATGGTAATCAGCCCGACCGTTTTGCCCATTCGCGACCCGGCCAGGGCCGCTTCAACCCCGGCATGTCCGCCGCCAACCACAATAATGTCAAAATCAAAATGCTTCACGTGAAACAACGCCTATTTCCCGATACAAAACCTCGAAAAAATTTGCTCCAGAATTTCCTCATTATATATCCTGCCGGTTATCTCGTCAATTTCATTTATACCCGATCGTAATTCTGATACGATCAATTCCGGCGGGATAATATTTTTAAAACCTTTTTCGGCCTTTTTAAGAAATTTCAGACAATTATCCAGTTTTTTCCTATGCCTTTCCGAGGTTACCACCAGGCGATCGGTTAAATCCGGCATATCGATATTAATACCGTTCAAAAGAGTTTTTTTCAGATGACTCAATCCTGTTTTATTCCGACATGAAATCGCCACCGCTCCTTCAATATCATTAATAAAACCCTGTCGTTTATCTATCTTGTTGATAGCTATTAATATATCTTTTGAGAATGGGATTTCATCAAGATCTCCGGCGAGTTCCTCGCGCCATCTCCTACGAGCTATATCTACAATCCAGATAACCAGATCGGCGTCCTTTAATATCCTTCTGGCCGTTTCCTGGCCGGCTTTTTCGATCAGACCGGCCCGCCCGCGCAGTCCAGCCGTGTCAGTTATGGCAACAGCGACTCCACCCAAATCAATCCACTCGGTCAGGTAATCCCGGGTGGTTCCTGGAGTGGGAGCAATAATGGCTCGGTTTTGATTTAGCAGAAGATTAAAAAGCGATGATTTTCCGGCATTGGGTCGACCCGCTATGGCTATATGGTAACCCTCTCTGATTATTTTTCCAGATCGATATGATTCTGAGAGGCTTTTAATTTCATTAATAATTTCCTTCAAGGCCTGTATCTGTCTATCCCGATCGGTTGTTTCGAAATCCTCTTCGGGGAAGTCGAGAGCCGCTTCCATTTCGGAAAGGAGAGCAATAATTCTGGTTCGGAGATTGTTGAGACGCTCGGAATAAAAACCCAGCAGGTTGTGTCGAGCGGCGCTATAGGCAAATTCGGTTTTGGAAGCAATTAGATCGGCCACAGCCTCGGCCCGGGTCAGATCAATCCGACCGGCCAGAAAAGCACGACGGGTGAATTCGCCCGGTTCGGCCGGGCGAACGTCATGATCAAAGATAACCGCCAGGATTCGTTTCAGAACATATTGCCCGCCATGACAGAAGATTTCCGCCTGATCCTGACCGGTGTAGGAGCGTCCGGCTGGCATGAACACCGTTGTCACTTCGTCAACAACATCGCTTGATTTGTTTATTATATGACCATGGTACATACGGAACGGTTCCGGTGCAAAGCGGTTATCGTGAGCAGGTCGGAATATCTTATCGATTATTTTCTGAGAACCGGGGCCGGCGATACGAATCGCCCCGATCCCGCCCTCGCCGGGCGGGGTAATTATGGCCGCGATAGTTTCGCGGCCGAAATCAACAATGGTCTTTTTTTTTTCATGGTCAGGCTATTTTACCGCCGGGACGGCTTTTTCAGCCGACCGGCTTTTTTTGAAAAGCACCTGCTCCAGGAAAGAAAACAGGGAAAAACAGGTCCAGTACAGGACCAGACCGGCCGAGGCCTTGTAGAAAAAGAATCCCATCATGAGGGGCATTACATAAATCAAAGCCTTATTCTTGGGATCAGTCATGGTCATCTTCTGCTGGACAAACATCAGCCCCGCCATCAAAATTACCAGGATAATATAGGGATCGGTGAAGGAGAGAGCTCCCCGGGAAAGATCATTCCACCACAATATAAAGGGAGCTTGGCGAAGCAGAATGGTCGAGCGGAAGACCGCAAAAAGCGCGAAAAAGAGAGGCATCTGCGGCAGATAGGGCAAACACCCGGAAAGAGGATTTATACCCATCTCCTTGTACAGCTTCATCATCTCCCGGTTTAAAGCCTGAGGATTATTTTTGTGCTTTTGTTTCAATTCCTCCATTTTCGGCTGTAAATCTTTCATGGCCGCCATCGAGCGAACAGTTTTCTTGGTCAACGGCCAGGTGATAAGCTTTATAATCAAGGAGAAAATAATAATGACAAACCCGTAATTGGGAATGACGGCATACATCCTTGGCAACAGCCATATGATCGGAATGGCGAATATTTTTATTATCCATCCAACAAAGGGGGTGGTGCCGATATCGATCACATCAACCACATCACTGTTGACCTCTTTTAAAAGCTCATAGTCCATCGGGCCAACATAGACGGTGAAACTGTCGACCATGGCCGAATCACGCGGCGGCTCCATAACCAATCCGATGGCCAGTTTTCGGGCATTGACTTTCTGATTATCCGCAAAATGCTCGAATTTAATCCCGGAGGCTTTGGCGCCGGCCGCAGACCGTGAACGGGGAAGTAAAATAACCGAGAAATATTTGGACCGTGATGCGATCCAACTGGTTACCCCATCATCCATCCGGCTGAACATATTGTCTTTATAATCATCGAGTTTGACCCGCTCGTTTCCCTCCATTGCCATAGCCCACATGGAGTTATAATCATCCTGTAGATACAATTCGGTGGGTCCCAGTTTATTATTCCATTCCAGGGAGTATTTGCGATTGAGATTTAAATTCTCCGGGTTTTTCACTTCGACTATCAGATCGAAATCATACCGATCGGCATAAAAGCGGTATCTTTTAACAACCGAGGTCCCCGAATTATCGTTATATGTATATGTTACGTCGACACTTCCGCTTGTTATCAAACGTTTGCGGTCGGGCCTTGAGGGGGTATATACAAATTTATTGGCGTTGATCTGACCGCCATTAAATTTAATTTCCGGCGAGGCCATTTTGTTGTCCGGCAACATCTCAATCCGCGATGAATCCCAGGCATATTGATAATCTTTGAGCTTGATGGATATCGGTGCCCCGCCATGATTGGACATGACCACCTGAAAGACATTGGTTTCGATAAAGATTGTATCCTCTGGCACTTGGGTGGCAGTGTCAATAGATGCCTGCCGGATTTGAGGAGTCGTTTCGGTTTCAGTCGCCATGGTTTCGGATAATTGCTGATCAAGCTCCGGTTCCGGAGTATCATGGATCGGTTCGACCTGTTCGGTTGGCTGGCTGGTTGTCGGGGGCGGCGCCTGCCGTTTTTCCATCAGACCCAGTCCCTGCATGATTGGGAACCAGAAAATCACCAAGGCCCCCAGGAGAATAATCACAATTATCGTTCTTTTGTCCAAAACATTACTCCATTTATTTACTGTTTGGTTCTTTCCGGAACCGGGTCATAGCCGCCTTCGTGCCAGGGATGGCAGCGGAAAATCCTTTTTATGCCCATAATTGATCCGCGAATCGGGCCATACTGCCTGAGAGCTTCCTCGGCATAATGGGAGCAGGTGGGATAAAAACGGCACTGATTGCCGATTATCGGCGCCAGGGTAAGCCGGTAAATTTTAATAAGAATAATCAGCGGATAACTGAATATGGGAATTTTAAGATTATTCATTGGGCATAATCGCGCTGTACAGCTTTGCCAATTCGCCGGAGAGTTCCGGGTGATCGGCATTCTCCGCCATGCTTTTGAATCTGACTATAAAACCGCCGTTAACTTTCCTTTGTTTTTGCAGATCCCGGAAATCCTCACGCAACCAGCGTTTAATTCGATTCCGCTGAACAGCCTTACCGGCCCGGCCCGGAATAAGGAAAGCCACCAGGTAATCATCGCCGGCCTCCTGCAATCCGATCTGATAATGAAGAGTCAATCGGTCGGATGAGACTCGCCGGGAATTCTCCAGCAGGTCCCGAATCAGCTTCCTGCCTTTCAGGCTGTGGCGGGGCAACCTATTTTTTCTTTTTGACCGAAACGGTCAGTCTTTTTCTGCCTTTGGCCCGCCTTCTGGCCAGAACCAGTTTGCCCCCGCGGGTCGAATTTCTTTTTCTGAAGCCGTGGTCGTTCAGTTTTTTTCTGTTGGACGGCTGAAATGTTCTTTTCATATTTCCATTACCTTCTCAATCAAATATAGAAAAGTCAATATACCCAAAATCCGTCTTTCGTCAAGCGAAATTGGTGATCTTCGGCGGCTATCCGGTCCGCCATCAACATTACGTCTCCCGAACGGATTTGATATTGTTTTTGACTTTCCCTCCGGCTCTTTTGGCCAAAAAATCCCGCTCGCTTCAATTATCGCGCATTTAACATGACCGGATACAGACCCGGATGAAGATCAGATTTCCGATCGCATCGGCGAATATTCCGCGGGTTAGAATCTTCAGTTTATTATCATCGATCTTATCCGAATCGGCCGGAGAAAAAATCTCCAGACTTCGCTGTTTGGATTCGATACAGATTTCGATCATATATTCCATCAGGTCGTCATCGTCAAACGAGCAGGTCTTAATCTCTTTGATGTGATCTTTATTGTTAATATCAAAAGTTACCAATTCGGATGCGTGGGTCGATTGTCCGTATTAGTGCTGGTGATCCAGACCCGGAATGTGTTTGGCAATGGCTACCGGTGAACAGGCCTCTTTCTACATGGTTTCTATTTTCGAATGTACGGTTCCCCTTACTATCTTCCCCCCGACGGTTTCCCCGATGATGGCTGTCTTGATCCGGGAGAATCATCACCGAGGTCACAGTGCATCGGGACATGGGCATCGACCAAAATGATGACAGTAGAAGGAAAAGGTATTTGAGATGTTCCATATTATAGCCGTCATTATAATTTCTAAGTATGGTAAGGTCATTTATGATTTTGGCCAGGTGATCGACTTTGCGGGCGGCTCCATCGCCGCCCTTGATGCGATAAAATATGTCTTACCTGTCTTGTCAAGGCTGAAAACCCGGCAACGGTATATATGGGAAAAGCCTCTACAAGGAAATTTGATACGGAGGTCCGCCTCAGCCGGGAAATGACCCTTATAGACGCCGCTTTGATTGGCATGGGGGCCATGATCGGAGCCGGAATTTTCGTCTTGATCGGCATTGCCGCCGGCGTTGCCGGCCCCGCATTATTGATAACCTTTATCCTTAATGGTCTGGTGGCGCTATTGACAGCCATGTCATATGCTGAACTTGGTTCATGTTATCATGATGCCGGTGGCGGCTATTTATGGGTTAAAGAGGGTCTGCCATGGTGGAACGGATTTATATCCGGATGGATGAGCTGGTTCGCGCACGCCGTTGCATGCAGTCTTTACGCGCTTGGTTTCTGAGCCTATTTTAAATTCGTTTTCAACGAACTTGGGATAACTCTGCCTCAGTGGGGTTTTCTGGGTCATCAGAAACTGCTGGCCGACGGGGTGTGGCTTCTGACATACAAAACCTATTCCTCGAAAAGAGAAGTGGAGCATATCCGCAAGATCAAGGCGCTGGATCGGATAGAACGCAAGGATTACAGCATTCTGGTCGGTCTTTCCAACCCCGACACCGTTGAAAGCCTGACGCATCTGGCCATTGCCATCGCCAAGAAACACCATGCGACCATAATTTCCCTGCATGTCATTGAAGTCCGGGAAGATCAAAAATTGATGGCGGGGCTTGATGAAGCGGCGCGGGTACGACCGATGTTTGATAAAGCCGAAACTCTGGCTGAGGAGTATGATATTCCGGCCCGCTCTGTTATTGAAGTATCGCATCGAATTTCGCTGGGTATTGTCGAAACGGCCATCGAAGAAAACTGCAATTTCATCCTGATCGGCCGCCAGAAGCAACCCAATTTCATGGATCGCTTATTTTCATCATTGATCGATACGGTTCTTCAAAAATCGCCCAGTGAAGTAGCCGTCCCTCATGGTGATTTTGAGCACCGCCGAATTAATAGTATCCTTATACCTTATACCTTTTGGGGGGGATATTCACACCCGTTTGGCGACCGAGATTGCTCCGGCATTAGCCGAGTATTTTCATGCCCGCCTCAAAATAGCCCTGGTCCTTGGGCCGGATATTGCGGAAAACAAAAAAACCGAACGGATTGACCAGGTCAAACAGATAATTGCGGAAAACAGCCCTTCGGCGGAGCTGAAGATCATTCTCGAAAAAGATATCTATCGGGCCATTATGGCACAGGCCATCGGGGTTGATCTGGTCTTAATGGGTGGTAGGACGGGTGATTTAATCGAATTGCTTCTGGGTAAATCACTTTCGCAGGCCATAACAGAAAATGTTAAAGGCCCGGTTATCTGGGTTAAGGAATATGAGGACAGCGGGTCTTTCTGGGCATCACGGTCCATGCTTCGGGCTTTGCGACGGGAGAATGTTCCTCGCCCGACCCTGGTAGCCAGATTCTCGAAAGCCATGCTGCTTTTCTTATTTTCGACCATGTCCCTGATTGAATTGAACATTGCCAGGGAGATTGTCCTGATCGGATTTGCCACTATTATTATTACACTGGGTGTTTTGACGGTGGTGATCACCGTAATAGGCGGCAAAGAATTCGTTCGGAAAATCCAGGAGTCACTTGACGAAGATTGACCCGGATCCGGGGGACTGTGCTTTTTTATCGGTTTTGAAGAGAAACCCGAGCATTGACCACGGTTACAGTTTTGTTTATATCCATCCAGATGTATATTGATTCTTGCGCTTATATAACCTTATAAATTACATTTATAGATAATTTTCAACTCTGGGAGGATAATATTATGAAAAAATTTTTGTATTTGACGGCAGCTCTGGTTTTCGGGCTTGGCGGTCCGGGTTCAAAGGATATCGATGCCTGCACCAATCTTTTAGTCACCAAGGGGGCCTCAACCGATAAATCGGTGATGATTACATACACCTGTGATGGTGAATTCCATCCCCACCTGGAATATACCGCGGCCGCCGATTACCCGGCGGGTGATTCGCTGGCTATCGAAGACTGGCATGGTAATACCCGCGGATATATCCGGCAGGTTGAACATACTTACGCCGTGGTCGGTATGATGAACGAGCACCAGCTGGCTATCAGTGAAACCACTTTCGACGGCCGCGAGGAACTGCGCAATGATGACGGCCTGCTGCATTACTGGGATTTAATAGGGTTGGCTCTACAACGGGCGCGGACCGCCCGGGAAGCTATCCGGGTGATGACCGATCTGGTTTCCGAATACGGTTATTGCGCCACCGGTGAATCATTCTCAATTGCCGACACCGAGGAAGCCTGGATTATGGAGATGATCGGAACCGGTTCGGGCGGCCGGGGGGCTATCTGGGTGGCGCTTCGGATTCCCGATGGCTACATCTCGGCCCATGCCAACAAGGCCAGGATCGGGCGATTTCCGATGGATGATCCGAAAAACTGCCTGTATTCCGATAATGTCGTATCTTTTGCCGTGGAGCATGGATACTACCAGCCGAAGTTTGGACGGCCGTTTTTATTCAACGAAGCTTACTGTCCGTCAACGCCGAAAAATCAACGTTATGGTTCGGCGCGGGTCTGGAGTATTTTCCGCCGCGCGGCCCCATCGCTAAATCTTTCCCCTGATTATACCCGTGCGGTTGAAGGTGCCGAACCATATCCCCTCTGGATTAAACCGGATAAGAAGCTTTCACTGGCCGATGTTTTCGCGCTGATGCGCGATCATTATGAAGGGACTCCTTTCGATATGACGGTCGGTGTCGATGCCGGTCCGTTCGGTTCGCCATATCGCTGGCGGCCGATGTATTTCACGGTTGATTCGGTCGAATACGCCTGGGAGCGGCCGATCTCCACCCAGCAGACCGGATTCACATTTGTTTCGCAGTCGCGGGGCTGGCTTCCCGATCCGATTGGCGGGGTATACTGGTATGGTGTCGATGATACCTGGTTCACATGTTATATTCCCCTTTATTGCGGAATTATCGATATTCCCAAATCGTTTACAATTGGCTCTCTCCAGGAATTTTCATGGGAATCAGCCTGGTGGGTATTCAATTTCGTTTCCAATTTCTGTAATCTGAAATACTCATACATGATTAAGGATATCCAGGCCATTCAGGGCGAGCTTGAAAGGCAGTTTATATCATTGCAACCGACCGTCGAAAAAACCGCCCTGGAGCTTTATAAAACGGATTTGCCATTGATGACTCAATACCTGACCGATTACTCGGTAATCAATGGCGAGATGGTGGTGGAGAAGTGGCGCGAGTTGGGTGAATTTTTGATTATGAAGTATAATGATGGTTATGTCAAGGATTCGACCGGCAGTCCGGAGGGGGTCGGCTATCCCGAAAGCTGGCTTCGCGATGTTATTAAACTTCGCCCGGAACAATTCAGACTGCCGGTCGCCAATGAAGCTGTCCCGGAAACAAAGCTGGTGGATTAAAGGGCGAGCCGCCTGGCTATTGAATATCTTTGGAAATAAAATATGATATCTGAAGCGTCTGATATAAATAAAATAAATCAAATATTAAAACTCATTGACCCGGAGAAATTATGGCTGATAAAAATGTTCTGCTCGAACTCCAGATAAATTTCTGGCGGGATAATATCAGGAACTCCATCATGGAGGCTCTGGAACTGATGCCGGAAGATAAAGGCGACTGGATTCCGGCGGATAACATGATTCCCCTGGGCCAGTTGTTTCTGCATATTTGTGAAACCTCAGATTGGTGGTACGATGAAATCATGAAAGGCAACAAGGCGGTGGAACTGGCCGTGCCGGGCGAGAAATGTCCTGATAAAAAAGTAATTAAAAATCACCTCGAGGAACACTGGAAACGGCTGGAGCGGTTTTTCGCCGAGCCAAAAGAGGCCTTTGAAAAAACGTATAAGAGAGAAGGCTCGCACGAAGGCAGGAAGTGGAAAATCGAGCAAACCGGCTACTGGATTTTCACCCACCTGTTCGAACATGATATCCATCACCGGAGTCAGATAAATCACTATTTACGAATTCTCGGGATCAGGCCGCCCCGGATATAAGGTGGCTTACGATATCCTCATAATTTCTTTTCCAGTATTAAACAATACAGGCCCAGATCAATGTATTAAACAGAATCTGTATATACATTGAACATTTTTAACTGCAACAAAAACAATGTTGCTCCGTATATAATGGCACACAACATCATCTGCTTCACGGCGGATCGTACTTTAATCCTGGAGGATGACAATGAAGATGACTGATGATTTCCGGGATGGAGTGGCTATAATTGCCCTTGAGGGCAGAATCATGGGTGGTCGGGATGCCACCATGTTTCATGGTAAGGTTTATGAGTATCTTAACGGCGGTTTCAAAAAGCTGGTTATTGATCTGGGCAAAACCAAGTGGATGGATTCCATCGGCATGGGAATGTTGATTTCGGCCATGACGGCTGTCACGAAAAATTCCGGCAGTATGAAAATCGTCAATGTAACCGACAACATTAAGTCACTTTTAACGATCACGCGCCTGGTATCGGTATTCGAGACTCATGATTCGCTTGACGATGCCATAAATTCTTTCAACCCTGCCGGTCTGACAGCGGGGACATCATGATTACGATCTGACTTAATGTTTATTAATATCCGGGGCGGCTAATTGTCGTTTCCTTTAAGCAGTCGGGCGGTAACAAACGATCTGACCGCCATACTGACATAAAGGAATGACAACAAGGCCATAATGCCCTGGCTGATAGTCGCGGCCGGGCGGACGACCCCGCCCCCTGACAGCATTATAAGCATTTTGTATAATCCGCCGATGGTCGCGAGGAAAGCAATCAAGGCCAGAGCGGTCGAGATATGCATGGCATGTTTTAGCCTATTGGGATCGGCCGCTATCAAGGCTATCAGGCATATGACTATACCGAAAAAAGCTGGAATGAGGGCAGTTATACTGATCCGACCCAGGCCGAAATAGCCAATCAAACCCAGCAGAATCATCAAAACCGCATATACAATAGTAACCAGCCGCATATTCATTAAGATCATCTCCTTCCAAAATTACTAAATGATAAACAATCCTAAATTTAAATATAACAATAACACCTCTGCCGGGAATCCGGTTCGGTATAATTATTTTATTTTTAGGATTTGTTTTTTGAACTTATTCCATTCATATTATAGGTTCTGGTTATTCAAATCTGGAGGAAGCTGAATGAATATTGTTGACAGAGCAAAAAATATCCTGATCCAGCCGTCGGCGGAATGGGAAGTTATCAAGGCCGAGAAACTGACGGTGGCGGAGATGTTTACCCAGTATGCCATAATCCTGGCGGCCATCCCGGCCATCGCCGGCTTCATTGGCAACTCGATTATCGGTCACGCTGCTTTTAGTCTGTATGGCCGGACGCCTGTATTTGCCGGATTGATCCAGGCTGTTTTCATGTTCATGCTCTCGCTTGGTGGTGTTTACCTGATGGCTTACATTATCGATATGCTGGCGCCATCATTCGGGGCCGGAAAAAATATGGAAGATTCCATGAAGGTGGCCGTCTTCTCGTGGACGGCTTCATGGATCGCCGGCATATTCGCCATTCTTCCACCAATTTCGTGGCTGTCGATTGTCGGGTTGTACTCATTGTATTTGTTATACCTCGGGATGCGCATTATTAAAGAACCCCCGGCGGATAAGCTGGTCGGGTACTTTGTCGTCAGTCTGGTGGTAGCCATAATAATCTATGTTATAATCGGGCTGATAGTAGGTGCTATAATGGCAATTGTCTATGCCATTATGCGTTGATTTGAATTATTCGTAAAATGAAAACAGGCCTCCGGCAAAATGAAAACAGGCCTCCGGCAACTGGATAAAAAAGCCGAGGCCTGTTTTTTTGGAGTATGTAATAAAAGTCATTTCCGTTTCTTGCCATCGGGGCACTGCAAATCATCGGTCAATTTCAGGATCCTTTCGTAGGGTAAGGCTACCCAGCTTTCGACCTGAGCGGCGCCATGGGAACGAGTCATCATGGAGACCACAGCCGCAGTTTCCTCATCAGGCGCTTCATAGATATGCATCGAGTCCCAGTAGCCCATTAGAGCATAATGATCCTTGAAGCGAAGTTTGGGGCATCGTTCCTCGATTTCCTTGATCCATTTATGCCCCATCTGAAATCTTTCTTTATGCTTGGCGCCGATCTCGACCAGCTGGGCATTGGCCGAGGCCAGTTTGACCATCAGGACAAAGGTCCGCATAAAACCTCCTTTTATTTCAATCAATCATCATAGCCGAACGGGCTCTTAATTATTTGCGAACATGGAAGCTGTTTTCGGTCCGAATAAATTTAGAAATCAGATATTGAATGCCTTATGTACAAATATACTATTTTTGGCTGAATTAGAAAGAAAAAAGTCAGGGATATGAAAACCCTGATTTAATTGAAATCGA
Source organism: Candidatus Zixiibacteriota bacterium (assembly GCA_016933955.1). Classification (NCBI taxonomy): domain Bacteria; kingdom Pseudomonadati; phylum Candidatus Zixiibacteriota; species Candidatus Zixiibacteriota bacterium. The sequence continues at coordinate 17,261 of JAFGTT010000022.1, read as the reverse complement.
AATTAAAACGCGGGCCGCACTTCTATTTTTCTTTTGAGTCCGCAACGAAATCGAGTGCGGCCGAGTTAATACAATAGCGTTGTCCGGTTGGCTTCGGGCCATCATCGAAAACATGTCCCAGATGCGCCCCACATTTACTGCAGATCACCTCGGTCCGCACCATCCCCATCCGGTCATCTTTTAACTCGCGGATATTATTGTCGGAGAGTGGCTTCCAAAAGCTCGGCCAGCCCGAACCGGATTCGTATTTGGTATCCGAAGCGAACAACTCATTGCCGCAACAGACACATTTATAGACCCCATCACCTTTGAAATGGTAATATTGACCTGTGAAAGCCGGTTCGGTTCCCTTTTGACGCGTTATTAGATACTGCTCCGGGGTTAATTCCCCGCGCCATTGGTCATCGCTTTTATTAACTTCAAACTTCATGTCGGACTCCTGTTTTAACATCTCCCCGGCCGGTATTCCCGATTCAACATCACAGCTTTGCGCCGCTATCTCCTTTTGGCGACACGAGATAAGCATCAGAATAAGAAATATCAGAAGGGCAATATGGTAATTTCCTGATTTGCCGAATCTTTTGGTTTTTAATTGCTTTCTCATGACTCTGCCCCGGTTGTTTTTCTTTTTTAACATATTCCGGGGCATTCTGGTTCCCCATGGGCCGACGTGAAAATTGGTGGGATCCGGATTCTTGATTTTTGCTGTTGATGGCTCGATGAAGCGAGCGGAAGCTTCTTATCGTTTGCCTTCTTTAAGATTAGCCATATCGCCCATCAATTCGACTTGAACCTGCTGGATTTTAAGCAATCTCTGCCAGGAATGGTTCATCAGTTGATCCAGTTTGGCATGGAGTTGTCTTATTTCAATCTCCGACCGGGCCAAGTATCAATTCCGCGGACCGGCCTTCACTTAAAGGTTTTGCCGTCGAACAAATGGGACAGATAAAATTAGGTTGATTTTCCTTTGTCATAAGTCACCTTAAACCCAAAATATCATGACAATTTATCCTTCCATCGGCCGCCAGAACCTGATATAAAAATTCTGCTGACTTGAGGACGAAGCCAGATATTGCAGACCGGCCATTTCGGCCAGATCGACGAAATATTCACAATTCTGGCGGCGGTTTTCCCATCGTGTTCCATAGCCGGTTTTTATAGTGCGATCGTCGATTTTAATTTCCAGAGGAATCATATAAATCTCCTTATCCCCCGGTCGATACGGCGGGATAATATTATCCCAGACCAAAAATATCCCGCCGGGTTTCAGGACCCGGGCGATCTGGCTGAAAACCTGCTCGTGATCGCCGCGATCCATATACATCAGAGAATAAAAGGCGGTCACGACCTCAAATGTTTGATCGGGGAAAGCCAGACAGCGCGCATCCATGACAATCTTGATCGGGCCCGGCGGAGCCTCATCGAGTTCCGACCGTCTAATATCAATAGCGAAAATATCATTCCCCAGCAGTTGCCCGATGATTCCCTCACCGCCGCCCCCGATATCGAGCAGCCGCCCCTGGTAACCAAATGACTGGAGTTCAACATATTGCCGGTCGATAACATGTCTTTCCATCGCTGTCTCCGCTATAAAAATCTCAGCACTTCATCATGCAACCGGGCCCGGTAGGACAGCCCACCTGATTCCATGCCGGAGATAATCTTTTTGTATTGCTCGAATTCCGAGAGATCGGCCAGTTTCACTTCTCGGATTTCCCGGATGTCGATCGGCCGAATCCGGCCCGATATATATCTGGCTGTGAAAACATGGGTCCGCCAGGGAAGGAGTTTCCGCCCGCATGAGAAATATACATTGACCTGCAGGATATATTTGACCAGTTCAATTTTTGTCCCGGTTTCCTCGTACATCTCGCGATGTACACCCTCGTGAAAATCTTCGCCCGGCTTCAATCCACCCGATGGCGCCCGGTAGAGACCGTCCGGATAATGATGCTTGGCATTGACAACAATCTTATTATTCTTGAAGGCATAAACGGTGATATCGTGACAGCGGCCAAAGGTCTGGGTGGATCGGATAAAATTGTATTCCTGTTCGTCCACCGGAGCATCCATCTTAATCACCGGCGGATAGCCATATTGATCGGCCACAATCTGGACCATGCGCGGTGTAAAATACATATAAAAAATCTCGGCGACCGGGTTCGAATCCGGTTTATGACCGGAGGTCAAAGGCAGTTTAGTAAAACCGGCAACTATTATCAATATTTAATTCCATCACACCGCCATCGGGGTCGATCAACTCCGCATAAGAGGCAGGATTTCGGTCTGCATCGGCAGGGTTGTAACCTCGGGTCCATCCTCGGTCAGCAGGCAGTCAATCTCGGAACGAAAGCCGAAATTATCCAGATAGATACCCGGTTCAATCGAGAAAAGGTGCCCGGCCAGGAGTTTTCGTCGATCCTCGGTTTCCAGGTTGTCGATATTCGGCCCCGGACCATGGACATTCTCGAGAATCGAATGGCCGGTGCGATGGAAGAAATAATCGCCATATCCGGCTTCTTCAATAACCGAGCGGCAGGCATTATCGACCTCGTAGCCATACACCGGTCCCTCGACAAATTTCTGCCGGAGAAAATTGACAGCTTTATCGCGGGCGAAAGTTACCACTTCAAAAAGCCGCCGGTATTCATCGGGAACGCTTTCCCCGGCATAGGCCATCCAGGTGATATCGGCAAAGATTGAGTTTGGAATCTTAAGTTTGGCCCAGAGATCGATCAATACCAGCGAGCCTTCGATAATCGGTGATGATTTCGATTCACTCGGCTCATAATGTGGATTACAGATATCGGCATCGATAGCACAACAGGGGGGAAAATCGGTAATCATGCCGTTTTCTTCGAACTTACGCAAAATTCTCAAAACCACCATCCGCTCGTTGAGATGCTGCTTCTTGCGTAGCGAGTCGGAGATGAAATCAAAGATATCATCTTTGATCCGGTTGATAAGGACGGCGGCTTTTTTATGCATCTTGATCTGGTCGGATGTCATCCGGGCCTGGAAGAAGGAGACAATATCGGCCGAGGAAACAATTTCAACACCGATTGATTTGACCAGTTCGATTGTCCCGGCATCAACCAGCCCGATATACGGCAGGCGGCCTTTGGGTGAATACTCCATAGCCACCCGGGTATAACCGGAAAGCATGGCGGCCAGATGTGTCTCAAGGCTTTTATAGGAAGAAAAGGTTAGTTTCCGGCCCGGGAGATGAACAAAACGGTCTTTTTCGATATTGTGTACCAACGCCACCGGTTGACCGTCGGCCGGGATCAGATAAAAGGAACGCCGGGTGATATGGGCGGTCAGATCGAGCAGATCGACAGCGATATTATTACGGGCGTGGAAATCGGCCATCAACCAGGCATCGATTTTTTCCGATTTCAGAAAGCCCTGGATCCTCTCAAGATTTATCATACTCCTGCCAGATTTAAATATGGTATATCATCAGCAAACACGTTACTCAGGGAAATCATTTGAGGACTAAAATAATCATGTCAGGTAACATTTTCAACCCTTTTGCTTCCTAAAAGATAAAAGAGAATGGAAACGGCCAGGCCGGGAAAGATCGGCTGAATCCCCAGCCAGTATTCGCCCTCGGCTCCCCAAAATCCCGAAATAAGCCAGGCCAGTGACAATCCGCCCGAGACAATCACCGAAATGAAGGCCGTTTTGGGCGGCATCCGGCGGCGTCCGTTGAAAGCAAAAAAGAGCGGAACCAGAAGAGCCGGAGTCCCGACCGACCCAAAATGATGCCAGATATCGACAATTGATCGGAAAAAGAGGGCGGCCGTGACCGCCAGAACGGCTGAAAGAGCCAGCCCGATTCGTGTATAGTATTTCATTTTTTCATCGGGAACCCGGAAAATCCGCCAGACAATATCACGGCTGAAAGTCGAGGCGGCCAGGAAAGAATAGGAGTCGACTGTCGACATAATTGTTGCCAGCAGGGCCAGAGCGAAAATACCCAGAAGACCGGCCGGAAGAACTTTGACGGCCAGGGCCGGATAGGAGGCGGCCGGATCGGCCAGATCGGGAAGCAGGGCGCGGGCATAGAGGCCGCAGGAGGTAGTCATAAAATCGAAGACAATCCAGAAAATTACTGATATTAAAATCCCTTTTTTGGCGACGGCTTCGGATCTGGCGGCGTAACATCGTTGATAAAACGACGGTTCGATCAGGGTGGCCAGGGCAATGACATACCATACGGCGATATACATGGGGCTGTTACCGCCGTGCCAGGTGAGGTTTTCAGTCGGGACGGAATTTTGTACAAATCCCAGGCCGCCGTAACGCCCGACTAGAACCGCCAGTAATATGAAAAAACCGAGAAACATAAGTAAAAACTGAAGCAGGTCGGTCCGGACCACCGATCGGAATCCCCCGAGATGAACATAAAATAGAGAAAAAATGGTTCCGGCAATCGCCCCCTGCCAGAGCGGCCAACCCCACAGCACTTTAAGCAGTACCGCCAGCATCAGAATATAGGCTCCCGGGAGGGTCATCAGAAAGAGGATGATCGACCCGGCCACGGCTGTCGGCCGGCCATAGACATTATCGAGCCGGTCGGGAATAGTCAGGATATCGGAACGGCGTGCCTTTTTGGCTATAAAAAGGGCAAACAGGATGGCGGCCAGATAGTACGGCACTCCGAACACCAGCCAGGTGGAAAGACCATAATTGTAGCTGTACTCCCCGATCCCGAGAATACCGCCATACCAGGTTGAAACCAGGGTGGCGATAAAAGCCGGCAGAGTCAACATGCGTCCGCCCAGAATAAAATCGGCCGCAGTCTCGTTTTTATCCGACCGGCGGACAATCCCCAGAAACACCAGGGCGCCCAGATAGGCCAGGATAATTATGTAATCTATAACGGTCAAGGGTTACTCTATTCCAACTCCCATTTCAGCTCGAAGTAAAAATTCCGTTCGGCGGCGGGGTAATATTCTCCGGCCATGACGCCATCGTACAGATATGAATATCCCCCTTGCTCGTATTTGGCGTTAAAGAGGTTATTGACGGTCCCGGTAATGGTCAACCTTCCCAGGCCGGAAAATCTCCCGATTGAGAACGAACCGGATAGCGATGAAACCATGTAATCCCCGATCGACAGGCTGTCGTTATTGCCGTTTTCGATATATTGTTTGCCGACTGATCGCAGGTGATAGGTGAGACGAACCGGATTACAGTCAAAATCGGCTGTCAGGTTGGCCAGATATTCTGGAAAACCGGCGGTGGGATTACCGGAGTAATCAACGATTTCATCGACCTGCCCGTCCCAGTCATTATCATTTTCTATCACGAAGTCTTTCAGCCGGTTGTAATTGTAGGCGGCGTTGGCGGAAAGCTCGAGATACCGATGGGGACGCAGAGCGCCATCAAATTCGATTCCGGAATGAACTGACCGGTCGGCATTGGTGATCCGCGGCCGGCCGTCATCATCGATACCGTTACCCGGAACGATTTCGTTATAGAACTCCATCCAGAACAGGTTGACTCCGATCCGGTAGGAATCACCCCTGACATTACCGCCCAGCTCGAAATTATAGACTCGTTCGGGATCGATCAGGGGATCGCCGAAGTAGTACACCGTATCTCCTGAGGCGGTTTCGACGATATTATCCACGGCCAGTGACGGAAAGGCACCGACTTCCTCGGCATCGTAGATGGTAACATCGGCCGGCTCACGGGAGGCGGCCGCGAAACTGAAATAGATATCGGTCCGGTCATTCGGCAGGTAGGTGATTCCGGCGCGTGGCGAAAGAAATACCCAGTCGATATCATACCGGTAACCCGGTAGAGCACCCAGCCGGGTTTGGTCGAAATCGTATTTCAGATAGCGCAGTTGAAGGTTACCCATGAGGCGGATTTTATCGGTCAGGGAATAATAATCGAGGGCATAGATCGAGGCCGAGTATTTGGTCCCGAAATATTCATAGTAGCGATGACGCGGATCGAGCCGGTTGTTCAAATTTTCCGCCCAGATAACCTGGCCCCAGTGTTCCGCATCGAAATAATAAAACGATCCGCCCAGCGAGGCGGTACCGCGGGAATGGTCGATATCCAGCCTCGGGTTCCAGCCGTACTGGTTTTTGGCCACCCATTTCTGGCGCACCAGGTCGACTTCGGTAAGACCTGGGTCGATTAAAGCCTCCGGCGGGATATTGTACTCATAGATATCACGATCATCCTTGTACTGCTCATAAAAACCTTTACCCCGGATATAATAGAGGGTGTTCTTGACCGAGATTTTATCGTTGATCCTGTAGGTGTTATGAAGTTCGTAATGAGGTTGATTAAAATCATCCTTTTCGTTTTCGTACCAGGTCCAGTTGGTGCGGCGGTCGGCCATTTCGGTAGCCCGGTCGATACCATCGAAAGCCAGAGCCGCCTGCATCGGTCCACCATACAGGTTAACGGTGGTAGTCATATTGTTATCGAGACGGGACAGCGACAGGTAGTACGACCAGCCGTCATACCAGCCATGATCACGGTAACCGCCGCTGTAGAGTTTGGAGTACCGTCCCGCCAGCGACCAGTGACCGTCGATCAGTCCCGAAGAATATTCGACCGTTTGACGCCGCATGGCTGCGGTCAGTTCATCGTCGGCGGTATATCGTCCGTAGCCGGTACTGACCCCAATCCGCCGGGTCTGATCGAGTCCGGCCGACGCGATATTGATTGATCCCCCGAAAGTGGCATCGCCGTAAAGCGAGTTACCCACCCCGCGTTGTACCTGAATATCGGCGACATTCGAGGCAAAATCAGGCAGATCGTAAAAATAGGTGAAGCGATCCTCGGGATCGTTGAGCGGAATCCCGTTGACATACACCCCGACTCGTTTGTAGTCGAACCCGCGGATTTTATAATCGCTGGCTCCGACCGCCCCGCCGGTGTATGATATAGCATACATGTTCGGGGTACTTTCCAGAAGGACCGGGAAATCTTCGACCGTGTAATCCCGTTTGATTTCATCCGGGGTGAAATCGGCAAAGGCAACCGGGGTCAAACCGGTGATCGCCCGCATGGCTGTCACCCGGATTTTCTGTCCGGGATAAATGGCATAATCGAGTATGATTTCGAGATCAGTCAAATCTTTGGCTTTTTTCAGGCTGATCATACTCGGTTGATAACCGATATGGCTGAAAGTGAGACTGGCGGTAGTTTTGTCACCGGTGTTGATTTCAAAATGGCCGCTTTTATCCGTTTGGGTAATGAAAGCGGTCTGCTCGGTTTGAACAGTGACTCCTTCAATCGGATTGCGATCGCGGTCAAGAACTCGGCCGCCGATTGTAATTGCATTTATGTTATTAAATAACAATAACATAAATGCTGTTATGAGAAGGCTGACAGGTCTCATGACGGACTCCTTACTTTCATTGGGCCAAATAAAAAACCACCTCCCGGCAATAGACCGGTATAGTGGACATGAGGAATCTGTCATGATTTCCCGTTTCCCTACGCCGGTATTATCCGGGTCAGGTTCGGGGGGTATAATCTCAGGCCTTTTGGGCCACCCCCAACGGATCTATATTTTATTTTTTATAATTTAAGTTTAGATTAACCTTAAAATCAAGTCTTTTTTTGCTTTTGCTGAACTCGGAGCCTCATTAATCGATTATAATTAATAATTGTATCCGATTCGATAATTGAATTTCGGGAGACTGATGCGACTTTTCTGGTTATCTTTGTTCAGTATATCGGTTCTGGCCTTTTTTGCCATTGTTGATCTGATAATATTGAAATACTTAAATAAATCCTGGTGGAATAACAGATTAATCCGCAGGGCCATAATCATAATGCCCTTTTGGGGTATCATCGGAGTCGCCATCTGGTCGGGCGGCAGACTCACTGATCTGCTTTTATGGACTGGAATAGGTTCCACCTTGGCGATAACCATGCTGGTTTTCCTTATGGGTCTGGCTGTTACCCTGCCTCTGTCGGGCATAATTAACAGCCTGCTATTGCGAATGGAAGGCCGATCGCGGAAAAAAACAGCGACAAAATTGGTCGATTCCAACCGGCGTCGGGTTTTAAAGGGACTGGCCGCGGCTCTGCCGCTGGCCGGTATGAGCGCCGGGGGTTCCGGGGTAATTCATGCCTACGGCAAAACCGAGATTCCCCGAATAGCCATGAAGTTTAAAAATCTTCCGCCTCAAATGGAGGGCTTCAAAATTCTTCATCTGTCGGACTCCCATCTGGGAATTTATAAAAACCTTGATGATCTGGAGGAAATACTGGTTAAGGCCGAAAAGTATTCCCCTGATTTACTATTATATACCGGAGATATTGCCGATGATTTGACCATCCTATCTGATGTCCTCAAACTGGTGGATGGATTAAAAACTCGTTTCGGGAAATATGCTTCGCTGGGCAATCATGAATATTATCGAGGTATTCGCGATGTTATCGAAATTTTTGACCATAGCCCGATACCCCTTTTAAGGAGCTCCGGAGTTGGTATAAATATTGATGGGGCAACGGCTTATATTTCCGGAGCCGATGATCCGCGATATATGGGAAAAGATAATCGGGATTTTTTATATCAAACCATTGAAGAGGCTGTCAGCGGAGCCCCATCCGATTCCTTCAAAATTCTCATGTCCCATCGTCCGGAAGGTTTCGATCCGGCCGCCGATTTGAAAATTGATCTGACCCTGTCGGGTCATACCCATGGCGGGCAGGTTGGATATGCCGGTCAAAGTTTCTGGACATCCTTTATGCCGGAGCGCTATTTGTGGGGTAAATATACCAGAGAAGGCGGGCAAATGTATTTGACATCCGGAATCGGCCACTGGTTTCCTTTCCGCCTGGGTTGCCCGACCGAGGCGCCACTGATTGTATTAACCTCCGATAAATAGACCAATTAGCTTATTTTCACAGCGAATTTGCCGAAGACTTTAATAGAATCTGGATTTTTATTAAGAAGGATTATAATAAAAATCAAATCCCAGCGTAATAAGATTAGAAAATGGCGCAGTTTTTTTGTAGCCAGCAGATAGTTTCCGGCGTATAATCTGACACCGTAATGACAATATTTGAAAATATGCATTCAGTATACAGGAGGTTGTTATGATCAAGGAAGTCAAGAGAAACACCTGGTCGAAGTTTATTAGAAAATTCAGTTCCGATAATCGGCACCGGGTTTTCAACGTCAATGTCAAAGATAAGAAAAACATCCAGACGGAACTTTCGGGCAGTTTTTCTCTGATGGGTCTCTCATTGGAAAAGAAAGGCCGATTGATCGACGGCATTAAGATTTATGCCGGATGGGCCGATCCCGAAATGGTCACCCAGCCGATCATTGCTTTCAGGGAACCGGCCAAGATCATGGTTGAGACGGATGATCACGGCTTTGACGCCCGGCTTAAGGTCAAAACAAAGGATGGAACCGAGGCTACCATCGATTTAAACGGCGGAGTCAGCACTAATCAGGGACGTCAGCTGGTGGAAAAAGTCGCCTATTCTCTCTATGAACGCCGCGGCTATACCAACGGCAACGATCTCGGCGACTGGCTGGAAGCCGAGCACAAGGTTCGTGAGGCTGAGGACATGTTTGTCTGATGCCGGGATCTTCAACTCGAAAAATAATTTTCTGCCTTTTTAATCGGGTATATGAAACATAAACCCGGACGGTGTGGTTACTGCCTGAATCGTCCAGATTATGTTTGACTTATCCCGGTTTTCTTTATATGATGCCATCATTCTATTAGAAAACATGGAGGAATTTATGCCTATCACGAAGAAAAAATTGCTGGAAAATCTTAATAAGGATCTGGAATGGGAATTCGCCGCCGCCATCCAGTATGTGCAACATGCGGCGGTGATGACCGGCCCGCATTACGAGGGAGTTATCAAGGAATTGATTATTCATTCCCAGGAAGAGATGCAACACGCCGTCACGCTGGCGGGGCAAATCGATTATCTCGGCGGTGTCCCGACCACCAAGGTGGAAAAAACGAGCACTTCCGAAAACAGCAAGACCATGCTGGAACAGGACCTGGCCGGGGAAACCGATGCCGTCCGCCGTTATACCGAGCGTATTGCCCAGGCCGAGGAATTGAAACTGTACGGTCTGCGCCGGGCTCTGGAAGATATCCTGATTATGGAAGAAGAGCACCAGCGCGATCTGCAGACCGCTCTCGAGCTGTAATCGCTTTTATTAAATATGAGGCCGCCGGGAATAATCCCGGCGGTTTTTTTATCTCCGATGGTTTATCCGCCAATGGCGGCATTTTTGCCATTCAGAGATAATTTAAATGAAGCCGCCTGTCCTTCCTTATTCTCGCCTGCATATATAGTCAGGTGAGGGAAGGGGATTTCGATATGGTGCTCATCGAAGGTTTTTTTCAAACGACGATTGAATTCCCGGGCTACTCGCCATTGTTTGATCGGTTTGGTTTTGATCCGGGCTTTGATTATAACGGCCGAATCGGCGAATTTGTCCAGTCCCATGATTTCCATCGGCTCCAGAATGTCATCTTTGAATTGAGGATCGAGGCGTATATCTTCGTCGATTTCCCTGATTATTTCCATTACCTCATCGACATTTTCCCGGTAGGCCACTCCAATATCAAAAACATAATATGAAAATTCTTTGGTCATATTGGTCACTATATCAATCTGGCCATTGCGAATATAATGCACATTGCCCGCCAGGTCTCTCAGAGTCGTCATCCGCAGGCTGACATTTTCCACCAGACCGCCCTTGCCGGCTATTTCAATAACATCGCCGACACGGATTTCATCTTCGAGCAGAATAAAAAAACCGCTGATTATATCCTGGACCAAATGCTGGGCACCAAAACCGATAGCTACACCGGCAATTCCAGCCGCGGCCAGAATGGGGCCGATCTGAATACCGAGTTGACCGAGAACCATGACAAGCCCGATTGATATGATAATAACGCTGACGATATTGCGAATCAGAGAGCTGAGGGTATCGGCCCGTTTTTTTGATTCGCCTGCGAGACCATCCTTGGTTAAGGAAGCAAAAACGCGGTTGATTAAAATCCGTGCGATTTTCAGAGATAAAAAGATCAGGATAATAATCAGAAGCAATTTAAAACCGGTGGTGATCAGCCAATCCATGATAATTCCGATTAAATCATGTAAATCCATACCCTTCTCCTGTGTTTATAATCTTATACTCCCCATTGCATTACAGGGGGAATTTTTTGGGATGGCGCTGGTTTTTTCTAAAACCACCCTTTTTTTCTGAAGAAAAGAAACATTCCCCCGCCAATCAGAACCGCCAAACCCCAGAATAATAGATAACCATAGGGTAAGCCCAGTTCCGGCATATTAAGACCGCTGGCGGAAGTGTCAAAATTCATGCCGTATACTCCGGCCAGAAAACCAAGAGGAATGAAAACGGTGGCGATTATGGTCAGCACTTTCATGACCTCGTTCATCTTGTTGCTGACGCTGGAGAGGTAAATGTCAAGAAGACCGGAAACCATATCGCGAAAGGTTTCCACCGTATCGATCACCTGAATAACATGTTCGTACAAATCCCGGAGATAGGCTCTGGTCTGTTTATGGATTATGGTCGACTCCAGCCGTTCCAGGCCGCCGACGACTTCGCGCAACGGCCAGATGGCTTTTCTCATATAGATCAATTCGCGTTTCAATTCATGGATCAATTCCAGGTTGGCCGGTTTCGGACGGGTGACCAGTTCCTCTTCAAGCGATTCGATACTTTCCCCCATCACTTCCAGCACCAGGAAGTAGTTATCGACAATGGCATCCATCAGGGCATGAGCCAGATAGTCGGGGTTCATGAACCTGACCCGCGGCGAAGTTTTCCTGATTCGATCCCGGACCGAATCAAATACATCACCGGTCATTTCCTGAAACGAGATCACGAAATTCTCGCCTAACACCAGGCTGACCTGTTCCGATTTTAGTATATAGGTTTCCGGTTCGATACGGAGCATTTTCAAAACGATGAAAACATAACCGTCACCCTCCTCGAGTTTCGGGCGCTGGCCGGTGTTGGCGATATCCTCCATAACCAGGGGGTGTAATCCGTAACGAGTCCCGAGTTTCTCAATAACCGAGGTATCATGGAGGCCGTCGATGTTGATCCAGGTTACGGTCGGGCTGTCCCTGAAGGGGAAGCAATCCTCGATCTTTTCAACCGTCATTTCCTTTATTTCGATCTCATTATAATCAATAATAGTAATTTTCGTCTTCGCAACTTTTTGGTCGCCGACGAATACCACCGATCCGGGTCTAAGACCTTTTTTTCTGGAAATTCGTTTGTACAGGTGAACCATCCTAACCTCCCTTCTGATGGTATCCGCAATGATGAAACATTACCCGGCAGGTTATAGCGATTATTTCTTCTCCTGCTCGCGCCGCTTGATATATTCGGCCAGACGTTCACGGCGGGTTTTAAGGAATTCGATTTTCTCCTTCAGTTTTTCTTTCTGAGTATCATCGGCGGCCGGCGAAATATCCGCTTTCAATTGCTCAATATCATGTCCAAGAGAGTCAAGGCGTTCCCTGAGTTTCTCAATCGACTCGGCCTGTTCGGCCTTGTCAAATACTAAATTTTCGGGCAGTACTCCCTCCTGCTCATTATCATCATAATCACGATCCTCGCGAGTTCTTATGGGGATGAAAACGTTATCAGGAGTCAGCGGCCGGGTATTCATGAAGGTCGGCGAAACGATTTCGATTCCGCCCTGATGGAGACTATCAAGCATCATCTCACGCAGGCTCGACCGGGTTGAAAGAAGTTGCTTGACTTCTTCAAGCATCCCGGAAACACGGTAAACGACCGAAAAATCTCCCAGATTCATAACATATACGAAGGGTTCTTTCAATCCTGCGGCTCTAGCCGCCTCAAGGAGTAATTTTTCGATTTTTTTACGCGGAATATCGTATCCCAGCGAAACCTCGGACCAGACAATTGTCCCCGATGATCGAACAACGCGGACCGGGTTGGTAACAAGATAAAGATTGGGGAGGGTAATCAGGTCGCGATCTTCGGTCTGGATTTCGATATGAAACAGGCCGCGTTCGGAGACACGTCCGAAATAATCGCCGATTTTAATAAAATCACCAATCTTGAAACTGTGTACCGCTCGCAACATCAGACCGGCCATGGCATTGCCGACGAATGTGGTCGAGGACAGGGCGATGGCCGCTGAAAGAAGGATACCGATCAGGCCCAATAATTGGCCCTGCTTGTTTTCGCTCATAGGACTGACCAGGATTATCACCAACAGGCCGACAAATGACAGCAGAATAGTAATCATTTGGCGGCGGACAATATGACCCTCGGATCGTGAAGACCGTTTTTCCATCAGGTAACGGAACCCGAAAAGCAAAAGCGCAAATCCGGCAATGGCGATTCCGGCTGGAATCAGCGCCTTAAATCCTTCCAGTAGCGATTCCAGGATATCCATATATATTCCCTTCGAGCATTCCGATACCCGGACAGGATGATTGCCGCGTGTATTTCATGAAAAATAAATCAAACGGCGTTTTGTCCATCAGATCATCCCCCGGGAACCTCATTTAAGAAGCAAACGAATACTTGAGTGAATAATAGCCCTGTCGGGGAGGGGATGCAATTAATTTTTCCCCCGGAATAATCGAGCCCCGGAGGGCCCTGAAAAAGGCCTTGAGATCGGGCATCACGCAGTCCCGCCGGAGTAAGGTTATATCATCCGGCGGGAAGAAGACATTCAAAGTTCCTAATCGGCGAATTGTTTTTTAAGATCGGCCACCCAGGCCCGGATACGATCTTTGGTGAGGAAGTCCTCGTTATCCTGATCGATAGCCAGTCCGACGAAATAATCGCCTTCGGAGGCATCGGACCGATTGAAGAAATATTCTTTATTGGGCCACTGTCCGACCACCTGGCCGCCGTTCAAATAGACCGGGCGAGCCAATTTGCCAATGGAATCGACAAAATAATCGGGATAACCGACCTGATCACCCAGTCCCAGGAAAGCGACTCTTTTCCCGGAAAAATCGAGATGGGCAAAATCGGTGTAGATAGTTTCCCAGTCATCGGGCAGACTCCCGCGGCTCCAGGTCGGGGAGACCAGAATCATGCGATCATAATGAGCCATAGTCTGCAGATCGGTATCGGCCACATCGTACATATCCACATCAAGGCCGACATTTTCAAGTTCCTGGGCCAGGATACGGGCGACCTCTTCGGTATTGCCGGTGGTGGTGCCGTAAAACAAACCAATTTTATGCATAATTAAATTCCCCGAATTTATGGGTTTCCTTTTTCAAAGGTTCCCGACAGCACCCCCCCTGGGCTGTCAGGATTTTCAATAAATACGCCGGCCGGCCCCGGATATTGGACTGTTTTGAACCATAATACAAGCACGATTTAAAACTGACCCGGTTTTGAAGATAGGATATCATTGACCGAATTGCCCCGTAATCATGGTTACCCAGCGGTCCAGCCGTTCGGCAGTTTGGTCTTCTTCCGAATCCTGGTCGATAGCCAGCCCGATAAACATCTCGCCCCGTTCGGCTTCGGAATTTTCGTATTCATAATCCTCACGCGGCCACATTCCGACGATTTCGGCGCCGTTTTTTTCCACCGGGCGGGCCAGCAGGCCGATCCCGTTGAGAAAAGTCTCCGAATGCCCGGCCTGATCGCCCAGACCGAGAAAAGCCACTTTTTTGCCGGTGAAATCGAGTCTGGAAAATTCCTCGAAAACCACCTCCCAATCCTCCTGGAGTTCACCCATATTCCAGGTGGGCGAGGCCAGGATAAGATTATCATAGTGCATCATATCCTCGAGTTCCTGCCGGACGATATCGTGGATAACGACTTCGAATCCGTGTTCGGTCAGTCGCCCGGCCAGCATATTGACGACTTCCTCGGTATTACCGGTGGTGCTTCCGTAAAAGATTCCTATCCGGGGCATATGCAGTCTCCTTTTTGGCTTCGTTATTTAATTTCTTATAAACAGCGCCGGAGCGGCAATTGTTCGGAGGAATTTCCATAGAGGGAGTGTTTCGACTCACATACGGCCGCTACGGAGGATCGAAATTAAAAGCCAGAACCCCATCAGTCCCGCCACCAGAAATCCGAACAGCCCGATCACGGGGATTCCGCCGAGACGGGGCGGGATATCGGAGTGAATTATCAGCGAGGAACCGATAATGAGGGCGGCCAGGACAATGGCGAAAACGATGCGGTTGCTGATTTTTTCATGGGAGGCGATCATATGGTCCAGACCGCGATGCTCGAACTGGATTTTGGCCCGGCCGTCGCGGACCTGTTTGACCAGGGTTCGCAGTTCGGCGGGGATCTCGCGCAGGAGATGGAGCAGTTCCATGCCGGAGTCCATCATATCGCCGACAATTCTTTTGGGATTGAGGCGGTTCAACTGAATTTTTTTGACAAACGGCCCGGCGTGCCCGCCGATTTCGAAATCGGCATCGAGACGGCGGCCGATCCCCTCGACCGTCCCCATCGCCTTCATCATCAGGTAAAGATGCGGCTTGAGACTAAGGCCATGCTTTGAAACCACATGGAGAAGCTGGTGGAGCAGTTTGCCGGTATCGATTTCATTGAGCGGCAGGTAAAGAAACCGGTCGATCAGGTCGGCCAGATCGCGTTCCAGCAGGTTGCGGTCCGGCTCCTCGTCATAATCGGTCAGTTCCAGGAAAATCTCGGCCGCCTTTTTTTCCTCGCGGTTGACCACCCGCATCAGAAGTTCGGCGAACTGCTCCCGTTCCATCAGGCTGATCCGGCCCATCATACCGAAATCGAGATAGCAGATGACATTGTTGTCGAGAATGAAGACATTGCCGGGGTGCGGGTCGGCATGGAAGAAACCGTACTCGAAAATCTGTTTCATGATCAGGACGGCCCCGCGGCCGGCGATTTCTTTGAGGTTGTACCCGGCCTGCCGGAGAGCCTCGATTTCGGAAACCTTGATCCCTTCGACATATTCCATGGTCAGCATCCGCTCGGTGGTCAGTTCGCGGTACACGCGGGGAACATAAACGGTCGGATCATTGATAAACATGCGGGCGAAATGCTCCATGTGGGTGGCTTCGGTATTGTAGTCGATTTCCTTTTCGATAGTCCGGGCGAATTCCGCGACAATCCGGGACGGGCGGAATTGCTCCAGTTCCTTGATATGCTGTTCGGCCAGGCCGGCCAGATGGAGCATAATTTCCAGGTCGATCTCGATGGTCTTGACGATTCCCGGCCGCTGGACCTTGACCGCAACTTCCTCACCGTCGGACATAACCGCCCGGTGCACCTGTCCGATCGAGGCGGCGGCATAGGGTTCCGGTTCAAATTTGTCGAACAACTCCTCGGGTTTACGTCCGGTTTCGTTTTCGATAACCTTGACGACTTCCTCGTACGGGAAAACCGGGACCCGGTCCTGGAGTTTGGTAAACTCGGCGATATACTCCAGCGGGATCAGGTCGGGACGGGTCGAGAGAATCTGGGCCAGTTTGACGAAGGTCGGGCCGAGTTCCTCAAGGATTTTGCGAACCCGTTCCGCTGTGGTCAGGTTCTGAATCTGGTGTAGTTGTTCTTCGGGGACAATTTTCAGTCCGATTTTGAAATACTGCTCGATTTTAAGACGGTCGATCAAGTCCCCGAAACCGTACTTGATAACGACATTGAGGATTTTTTTGTACCGGTTGAAATGCCGGTAGCGCTGGCCGATAACGCTGATTTTACGAATGCTGAGCATCGATAACTGCTTCCTTCCCAATTTCGGGTTGAAGATATGATTTTCTTCAACGGTCAGGCAAGACATTTTCGCGGATCCTGTCACGGCGGGTAAGGCACCCGATTTTTAAAATGGGTTCGTTTCATCCTTGAGATAAATTTTCTGAGTTGCCCGGGGCATATTGATAAAAATGGGTTCGTTTTTTCAGTAAAAATGTTTTTGGCGGCAATTGCTTTGGGTAAATTGGTTTTCATATAAATCGGGGCGGGGGCCCGATTTTTAAAATGGGTTCGTTTCATCCTTGAGATAAATTTTCTGAGTTGCCCGGGGCATATTGATAAAAATGGGTTCGTTTTGTCAGTAAAAATGTTTTTGGCGGCAATTGCTTTGGGTAAATTGGTTTTCATATAAATCGGGGCGGGGGATGGAATAAGGGTGAAGTGGTGGAGAAAATGAAAGGGGGGATGTTGTTAAAATAAAAATAGAAATAATAAGGAGTGCAAGGCTTTGAGCTACTCAGCCATGCATTTTGTTAAATCAAACGGGGCAGACGAAGGCGTCTGC
>JAFGTT010000021.1 GCA_016933955.1 Candidatus Zixiibacteriota bacterium | reverse complement strand
TAATTAAAATACCCCCGGCAGGACTCGAACCTGCTACCCTCTGCTTAGAAGGCAGATGCTCTATCCACATGAGCTACGGGGGCATTAAAAAAACCATTCTATATTTCTACGATTCCAAAGATAAGACTTTTGGATAATCACGGCAAATGAAAAAAACAAAAATTCCTCCCCAATGGCCCCATTAACCGGCTGGACAGCAATAGGATTCAGACCTTTCCCTGACCGGCTCGCTCTCCGGTCATTTTTTTTGAACAAAGGCGGTTTATAAATGTTTAAAAATCGGATAAACAGGAGTTGTTCGACCAGGTTAAAATCCGGGCGAATTCGATTGATCGGTGACTCGCCTCGAGAATCAGGGATGATTCCTGTTTCAGGCTTATGGCCTGGTATCACGGAGGATGTCTGAAAAAGAGAGTCACCGCCTCCGCGTAAACCGGCCGCCTTTACTTCGGCGGCCGGTTATTATTTTTATCTCCCCGAGCCGTGGAAATACAGCTTGACTTTGACTGAAATATGGATAAATTAGATTAGGATTATCTCCGAAATCAGAGGGATTCTTTTTATTATAGATTTTTGATAAGGCTAAAAATCAAATCAAACGAGGCATTCCTATGAAGCCTTTTTATCGTTTAATCCTTTTTGCCTGTTTTATTGCTTTTTCCGGAGTGTCAACAGCCCAGATAAATACCGATGATCCCTTCAGCGGTCATTACCAGCTGGGCAACTCCGCGGAAATTATCACAATATCGACCCCGGCAGCCTATGACTCCTGTTTCACGCGAGTCTATGATTTCATCGGCAGTTCCAATACGGTGGTGCCAAAACCGGTTCATTCATATCCAACCAATGGCTTGCCACTCTGGGATGATATTCATCGGGGATTAATTGACATAGCTACGGCTGACATTGATGACGATAATGACTTGGATGTGGTGTTGGTCAAAGAAGGTGATCCGGAAATTTATGTCCCGAAAATCGATACGGCTTCACTGGACTGGCTTTCGGCCGGGGACGGCGGTATGGTGGGCTACGGTTTTCACGCCCCATATAGAATAGTAAAAGCGAATTTAATCGATAATGGTCGTGATGAAGTCATTATGGCGACTACAAGTAATTGCTGTCCCGCCTATCTCAGACTCGGAGCCTGGTACTGCAGTGATGTCTCCAGCCTATCAATGTCAGAAATATTCGATTGTATCGACAAAATAGAACTTATGCATGTTTACTTCTCATATCCCTGGTTCGATGTGGCCGCCTGTGATTTTGATGGCGACGGATTGGATGAAGCGCTGGTGATTGGATCCGAAATTCCGATCTACTGGGCGTACCGAAACTGGTCACTGACGGCTCAGATATATAAGTTTGACCTTGATTATGAAGAATTTTATCCCCATTATTATTGTGAAGGGTGGTGGGATAGGTTAGAAAAACTTGCCAACATCGATAGTTGTACCATGAATTCGATGGAACCCGAATGCCGGTTTATCGAACAAATGGCAGTAACCGTGGGTGATTTCGATGGCAATGTTAAGAAAGAAGCGGTTATCGGGTACCAGGACTTCACGCGGGAATGGGTCGCCAACGGTGAACAATGGGATTACACCATCCATACCACCAGCTTTTTATAGCCGCTTGACATCGCCGCCGATGCCAGCAGCATGAGCTTTGATCCCGCCAAACGCACTGTCCAGGATAAATGGACTGACACCTACACAAGTTCCTATACCCCGGAAGATCCCGAATTCGGGCTGGGTGTGTTACGGCCTTTTTGTCTGACGAACGGCGATCTCAACAATGACGGCAAAGACGAATTGATCTCGGCGGCCTATGATTCGGTTAAAATATATCAGCTTGGCGAAACGGGCCTGTTTGAAGAAATTGCCGCTATCGGGATTATAAACCGTATCGGCGATGACAGCCGTCGCACCGTCGTGGTCGAGGATTTCGATGCCGATACCCTGTCGCTGGAATGGCGCAAGGAATTGATTATCAGCGATTATGGCCCCGATGATGGCCAGTACCGGATTCGGATTTTTGCTCCGGTAGTCAATGATTCAACAAAAGCCCTTGAGGGATTCACTTTCCGGGCCCAATGGGCGGCGGAAAATGTCAATGGCAGCGGCAGCATGGCTATCGCCGCGGGTGATCTTGATGGCGACGCTATCATGCTGGGATCACCGAATCATTACATTATCGACAGCATGGTTCAGCCCCTGATTATTTTTAATGCCCCGCCAACTCATTTTGATATTTTCACCGGCACTTATGATATCAATAATTGCTATTCAGGTGCAACCTGTCAGTTTTACGGGCAATATTCGGAAGAGGGCTCGGTCACCTACGGCATTGAAACCGAGGTCCACAGCGATTGGGCGGTCTCGGCCGAAGCCTCGGCCAGTACGGTTCTCTGGGAACGGGGTGTCGAGGCTCATATCAGCGCCGAATACGGTCAAAATTTCGAAAACGTGGTGGATACCACCAAAACCATCAAAATCAGCCAATCCGTAACCGCCCAGAAAGATGACTGGCTATACGCCACTATCTCCAGTTACGATGTCTGGGAATATCCGGTCATGATCAAAGGCCTGCAAAAGTCCCATGTCGTGGCTGTTATCCCCAAGGCGGTGCAGGATTCCTGGTTTCCTAGTAAAAGCTGGCGAGCATTGACTTATGCTCCCGATCATGAAGTCGGTAATATTCTCTCCTATCCCGATTTCGATAATCTACTCGATAATCCTGATGCGTTCGAGGTTTTCACCACCGGCCAGTGGTTGAATTCCTACGGGGTCTTCCCTTCCAGCGATTATTACTGGTCATTGAGCTGGGATCGGATCAGCAACTCGGGGAAATCAGCGGCCTGGGATATGGGTATTGAGGCCGGTTTATCGGTTAAAGGCGGTTGGTATTCGGTTTCTGTGGAAGGCGAGTACGGAATGGGTGAGGTCTCGACCCACAGCTCGTCCGTATCGAAAAATATAATGGTTGATGTTGGCATTGGCGGTATAGACGAGGGATTGGCTGAGGCCGGATACCACGTTACTCCCTATGCTTATCACGCCAATAACGGAGCCCTGATTGTCGATTACACTGTTACCCCCGAAAGCTCCCCAACACCCGGTCTTGAAACCTGGTGGGATTTGCATTATGGATCGGCGCCTGACCTGTCATTTATCCGCCCCTGGAAATATGATCCTGAGAAAGGAATCCATCTTGAATATGACACCAAAAGGCACCTGACCAAAGATATTTCTTTTACCCCGGCCTATCCCGATCCCGGCGACACGGTGACAATTACTGCCAGGATCAGGAATTTCAGTCTTATCCCTTCCCCGTCCATGGTTCCGGTAATGGTCAGTTTTTATGTCGGTGATCCCGATAATGGCGGTACGATTATAATAGATATTTATGGAAACGATTTCATTGCCACCACGGACTCTCTTGCGCCCAGAGGATTTGTGACAGCTCAGATGAAATGGCTTTATCCTGATGGGTTGGTACAAAATCCATGGATCTTTGCCGTTGTTGACCCATTGGATAATATATCGGAAGTTCATGAGGACAACAACAAGGGATTCAATATATTGTTTGCTCAGGGAGCACCGGTCGATGTTGAAGACATTGAGAACCTTTTAACACCGAATCAATTTATCCTGGCACCCAATTATCCCAATCCGTTTAACCCGGTCACCACCATCGAATACGCCCTGCCGACCCGGTCCGAGATCGAACTGGTAATCTACAATATCCTGGGGCAGAAAATCAAAACCCTTGTCGATGGCGAAGAATCAGCCGGGTATCATTTGGTCCAGTGGGACGGAACCGGATTTAACGGCCGGAATGTGGCCTCCGGGATATATTTTTATCGCCTCCGCGCCGGCGATTATAACGAATCCCGGAAAATGATTCTGTTGAAGTAAGCGAAAATATTGGGGGATGATGATTTTTTTCTTGACCGATTTTAAAAAAAGAGTATTTTAATGAAACAATTAGCCGGATAACGGCGTAATGTGATTTAATTATGAGCTAAAACCGCTAAATTTTAAGGAGCCGATTTAATGCTTAATAGCTTTATGCCATATGCTACCAATCTTGGTATTCTCGGTTTTCGAGGCGGTGGAGGCTTGGTTTTATTGTGAAAATTATCACAATGTTGATAAAGCCCCGCCGCACCGGGAAAGGTTCGGCGGGTTTTTTTATGGCTCGAACGAACCGGAGTGAACGACTGACACAGAACTGAAATTTATGGGTGAATAAAATGACTGCCGACTTGTATGAAGATGAACAGATTAATCCCGAAGAACAGGCGATAAAATCACGCCGGGCTTTCGCCCGATTGATGCCGCTTCTGATTCCCTATAAACGGCCCCTGCTTTTATGCCTTATCCTCCTGGCCGCGGCTACAATCATGTCGATCTACTGGCCGGTCCTGCTGAAACGGGCTATGGATGTCAATATCAAGAATGGCGATTTCCGGGGGCTGATTATTACCGTTCTGATGATTGCCGGGATCCAGGGCGTCACCCTGATCCTGCAGTATATCCAGAGAATCAAACTGGAAACCATCGGGCAGAATATCATGGTCGATTTGAAACGTCGCCTGTTCAATCATATTCTTTCGCTCGATGTCCCGTTTTTCGATAAAAACCCGGTGGGACGATTGATGGCCCGGGTCGAATCCGATACCGAATCACTGCGGATGCTGTTTACCAACACTGTTGTGCTGGTGGTCGGTGATGTGATTCTGTTGACCGGCATTTTCGCCGTGATGTATTACTACAGCTGGCGCCTAGCCTCGATCCTGATAATGATTATCCCGGTCATGGCAACCCTGATGATTATTTTCGAAAGAAAAACAACCCCGCGCTTTTTCCTGGTTCGCAAGAAGATGGCCGAGGTTACCGCCAACTTAACCGAATTCATCCACGGAATGTCGATCATCCAGATTTTCCATCGCGGGGCCTATGCCCGCGGCCGGTTGTACATGGCCAACCAGTCGAAATTTAAAGATGATGTCTATGTCAATATCGGCGTTATCATGTTTTTCAACTCGGTCTTTTTCTTCCAGTATGTGATGATCGGTCTGGTGCTTTATTTCGGTATCAAATGGACTCGGTCGGGGGTGCTGTCGGTGGGAACGATCGGGATGTTTGTCATTCTGATTTGGCGTTCGTTCGATCCCCTCTGGCGGGCCTCGGAACAGCTGGCTACCATCCAGAAAGCCATCGCCGGAGCCAAACGTATTTTCGCTCTCCTGGCCACGGAACCGCAATTGCATGATCCGGAAAAACCGGTGGCCTGGTCGGGACTGAAAAAAAGCATCCGGTTCGAACATGTCTGGTTTTCATACACCAATGATGATAACTGGGCACTCAAGGATATTTCGTTTGAAATTCCGGTTGGCCGAAGAATCGCTCTGGCCGGAGTTACCGGCGGCGGCAAATCAACCGTTATTTCACTCCTGCTGAGGCTTTATGACCCTCAGAAGGGACGGATTACTGTCGATGGCATCGATATCCGGAATATCAGCCGGGCCGAATTGCGACTGAAATTCGCCTTGGTGTTGCAGGATATTATCCTCTTCCCCGGCAATGTGAAATCGAATATTTCGCTGGAATCGCAGGAAATCTGCGAGGATAAAATCGTCTCCTCGGCTCAAACCGTCGAGGCCGACCATTTCATCCGCCGTCTTCCCTCGGGCTACGATACCGAGGTCTCGGAAAAGGGTGCCAATTTCAGCCGTGGCGAGCGCCAGCTCCTGTCGTTTGCCCGAGCCCTGGCCAATGACCCGGATATACTGCTTCTCGATGAGGCCACCAGTTCGGTCGATCCTGAAACGGAACGAACCATTCAAGGGTCGCTGAAAAAATTGATGGAAGGACGAACCTCGCTGATAATCGCTCATCGTCTCTCGACCATTCTCGATGTCGATGAGATCCTGGTTATCAGGCGCGGCGAAATTATCGAGCGGGGAACGCATACTGAATTGATCCTGCAGAGCGGCTACTATTCGAAGTTGTTCCATCTGCAGTTCAAGAATAAAAACGGAGTTACGGCCAATGTTTGAAAAAATTAAATGGTTCTGGAGATACTACCGGAATTATAAATATGTCCTGGCGGTGCTGATTCTTCTGACCCCGGTGCAGGCCGCCTTCCAGGTGACGATCCCGAGGCTGATTGAATTCACCGTTGATTTTATCAAAACCGGGAGCGTGGAATCTCATTCGGTCGCCGTCTGGCTGAATGGCATCGGGCAAAACCTGGGGTTGTCCACTGCGGCCACTTTCACGTTGACGCTTATTTCGGTTGGACTTATCGCCAGCATGCTCTATGCCTTTGTCCAGGCCCACCGGGCCTGGATGAATATCAAGCTGGAGTGGCTGTTCAGGCAGGATGCCTTCGATGGTATCACAGTCAAAGGACCGGATTTCTTCAACCGGTTTCGGACCGGTGATCTGGTTACCAGGATGACCGATGATGTCGCCGAGAAGCTGTCATGGTTTGCCTGCTCGGGGATATTCCGATTGTACGAAGCCCTGCTGATGGTCAGTTTTGCCCTGGCCATGATGATTTCGATCTCTCCCCGGCTCGCCTTCTGGTCGGCCGGGCCACTGCCGATCCTGATCATCATCTTTTTCTGGAGTTCCTCTATTTTGGATAAAAGATATGATTGGCTCCAGAAAAAAATATCGAAATTAAATGATGTTATGGAGGCCTGTTTCTACGGCGTTCGGGTGGTCAAAGCCTATGTCAGGGAAACGGCCCAGAGGAAAAAATTCGACCGGGCTGTCTTCGATCGGCGCGAGGCGGAGATTTCCGCCATTAAGGCTACCGTGGTGGTCGATTCGATGTACATGTATATCTGGCAGTTCGGCATCATCATTGTCCTGCTGGCTGGAGGTTACATGGCCATCAAAGCCAGTCTTTCGCTGGGTGAGTTGGTGGCCTTCATTTACTATGTCGTATACATGATCTTTCCGATGTTCGATATCGGTCAGTTTCTGGTTAAATCGCGCCAGTCGGCCGTCTCGATTAACCGACTCCTGGAGCTGGAGCAGGCCAAACCAATGGTGCAGACCGCCGGCCGGGTCAAATGTGACGGGAATATCAGGGGGAACCTGATTTACGACCGGGTGGCGTTTTCCTTCCCCGGCTCGGACCGGAAAATTATCGACGATGTTTCTCTGGAGATCAAGGCCGGCCAAACCGTGGCCCTGGTCGGTAAAGTCGGTTCGGGAAAAAGCTGGCTGGTCAACATGATCCCCCGCCTGGTCGATCCCACTTCGGGGACCATCCGGCTGGACGGACGCGATCTGCGCGATTACCGGATCGAGGAGCTTCGAAAAATTATCGGCTATGTTCCCCAGGAGCCGGTCCTGTTTACCGATACGGTCAAAAACAACATTCTGTTCGGACAGCGCGGTATACCTGATGACCTGTTGGAATGGGCGGTCGAGGTATCGCAGTTGAAAGACGAGATCGAATTATTCCCGAAGAAGATTGAGACCCAGATCGGAACGCGCGGGATGTCGATCTCGGGCGGGCAGAAACAAAGACTGGCCCTGGCCCGCGCCCTGGTGTGTAAACCGAAAATCCTGATTCTCGATGATTGCACCTCGGCTCTTGATTCGCGGACCGAAGCGGCCCTGTGGAATCGCCTGCATCAGGTTATGCCCGAAATGACAGCTATCCTGATCACCCACCGGCCGGATATCCTGGAATCGGCGGATATGATCTATGTTATGGAAAACGGGCGGATTATCGAATCGGGAACTCATGCTACTCTCACCTCGGACAGCGGCCAGTACGCCAGAATTTACAGGCGCTACCGCCTTGAGGCCGAGGTGGCCGGCGCCTGATAAAGAAAAAACCCCGGCGTTATAACCGGGGTTTTATAAAATCAGAAAATTGTCTCGATCAATCTTCACAGGGGGCGTTGCCCGATTTATACAGGTAATTGACCAAAAAGGCGGCATCGAGAATATCACAACTGCCGGTGCAGTTGCAATCGCAACCTTCCGGTGAAAGAGGCGACTCACCGCCGCGATATAAATAGTTGATTATATAAGTCACATCCAGAATATTGTATGTCCCGCTGCAGTTGGCATCACCATTAAGTGATCCTCCCGTGGTTATATTGAACGTCTCGAAATAAAGATTGGTCGGTTTGGAATCATCCTCGATCCGAATGGCCACGCTCTTGGTTACTCTTTCATGGGGAACACCATGAATCAACCCGTCCTCATCAAGAATCATCCCTTCCGGCAGCGTTCCTTCAATCACTTGCCACTCATAGGGCGCTTCTCCGCCGGACGCCTCCATTTGTAAACCATAATCATCGCATAGATTGCCGGACGGAAGATTATTTTCGCTTACGAATTGCAGCGAGGTGTCGATTTCCAGAAGCGCCGCACCCTGACCGAAATTACAGTCGTTATACTTGATCCAAAAGTAACCGTCATCACCCCACCATGATCCCCAGCTGTTTTTAACCCGCCAGGCCCCATCGCCGTTACACATGTTATCATCCCAACCAACTACCAGGACCCCGTGGTTGACCTCCTCGGTAAAACCGCCATGCGAATAACATCCGCCGGAATAATAATACAGGTCGTTATAGGCATAAAAGGCCACCGCAATCGGCGCCTCCATGATAGCCATCTTCATATAATTCCGGGAAGCCGGGACAGCCACCCAATCCTTGATTTTTACCAGGGCGGGATACTCCGTTTCGGTACAGGGGATATTATCGTTGGCCTGATAGGGCATATCTTCTTCGGCAATGGCTCCGTAATACTTGAAATGTTGATAAGCATCATCCATCCAGGCACCGTCGCATCCCCAGCCCGGAGATACACATGATAAAATAGCCTGTTCGGATAAATCAAGCTTGACCCCGCGACGAATGCTGTATATGGCTTCCAGCGCCGCGGTAGCGGCGAAATCCCAGCAGGAACCACAGCCCCCCTGGTTTCTGACCCCCGTAATAACATTGGAGTCTTCCCAGTTGAAATAGGCCGGCAGATCTTCTGCTGATTTGGTGAAATAATTCTCACGCAGGTGTGATTCCCAAATCTCTTTCCAGTTATCCGGCAGACGCAAACCCAGCATTCGATCCCGTTCCTCAGGGGTATAATCAGTGATAAGGGGATTAATATCGGCCGACCAGTTCAGACCCTCACGGTCAATTCTATCCCGAATCTCCTGAAGTCCCCCAGTGGCCGATTCCCCGGCTATTAGCGATCCGGAAATAAGGAATAAAACAAAGATCAGCATAATCATGACTCTCGATGATTTCATAAAACTCACCATATTTTAATACTCAAGGCAGGTAATTGTATCATATAACTCATTATAATATAATAAAATACGTTTTTGTCAATTCTTTTATTTGAGGGTCCGATCAAAAAAAAGGCCGGCAGAATAAACTGCCGGCCGGAAAATTACATATTCCTTTTTTTTAAGGCCAGAGAGTCGGACAATGCGGCGCGGGACCGCCTAAGAATATATAACTCAAAAGATACGTAACATCAAGAATGTTGATACGATGATCCTCGTTGACATCAGCGGACTGCATAAACGGTGGCGCGGCGGCACCTCTATAAATATAATTCAGTAAATAGGTGATATCCAGAATATTGATATTTCCATTGTTATTGACATCGCCGCAAATAAAGGCACAGACATCACCGATTCCATCACCATCCGAATCGGCCTGGTCTTCGTTGTCATCTTCGGGACAATTATCACATTCATCCCCATGACTGTCATTGTCTGAATTAATCTGCTCGGGATTATAGGTCTCCGGGCAATTATCGCAGACCGTTCCGATATCATCGGCATCTTCATCGGCCTGGTCTTCATTGTCGTCATAAATGCAGTTATCACAAACATCGCCGTGACTATCATTATCGGAGTTGGTCTGGGTCGGATTGGTTACGGTCGGGCAGTTGTCGCAGGCGTCGCCATAACCATCGGCATCAGAATTCTGCTGATCCTCATTGGTGGTTGTGGGGCAATTGTCACAGACATCACCATAACTGTCCTCGTCTGAGTTCTGCTGATTTTCATTGGCATAATTGGGGCAGTTGTCACAGACATCGCCATAGCTGTCGCTGTCTGAGTTTTGCTGGTCGTTATTGGTTGTCTGCGGGCAGTTGTCACAAACATCGCCGATCTCATCCTCATCAAAATCAGCCTGGTCGGTATTGGGCGTCGACGGACAATTATCGATATCGCCGCAAACACCATCCTCGTCGATATCATTGTCGGGATCATTGGGACAAACATCACAGGCATCGCCGATTCCGTCTTCATCGGCATCGGCCTGATCCTGGTTGGTCACATCCGGGCAGTTGTCGCAG